>NZ_LFVU01000025.1 GCF_001047375.1 Clostridium cylindrosporum DSM 605 | reverse complement strand
GTTCTTTGAAAACTGCACAGCATATTATTTTTATATATAAATTTATGATTAGTCTTTTTAAGAAATTAAAATGACAATCGCGAATTTACTGCAACTAAGATTAAGCTAGTAAGGGCGCATGGCGGATGCCTTGGCACTGAGAGCCGATGAAGGACGTGATAAGCTGCGATAAGCTATGGGTAGTGGCAAATACACTGTGATCCATAGATTTCCGAATGGGGAAACCCACCTGACAACATCAGGTATCGTAAGGTGAACAATTAGCCTTATGAAGGTAACCCGGGGAACTGAAACATCTAAGTACCCGGAGGAAGAGAAAGAATAATCGATTTCCTAAGTAGCGGCGAGCGAAAGGGAAACAGCCCAAACCCATCCCTTCGGGGGTGGGGGTTGTGGATAGCTCATAACGGAGCAGCGTTGTAATCGAAGAGGTTTGGAAAGGCCCACCATAGACGGTAACAGTCCGGTAGATGAAATGACAAAGCTTTAGAGCTACTCCAGAGTACCACGGGACACGTGAAACCCTGTGGGAAGCTGGGAGGACCACCTCCCAAGGCTAAATACTACTCAGTGACCGATAGCGTATAGTACCGTGAGGGAAAGGTGAAAAGAACCCCGGAAGGGGAGTGAAATAGAACCTGAAACCGTGTGCCTACAAGCAGTCGGAGCTCGTTAATGAGTGACGGCGTGCTTTTTGTAGAACGAGCCAGCGAGTTACGGTATGTAGCAAGGTTAAGTACTTAAGGTACGGAGCCGAAGGGAAACCGAGTCTGAATAGGGCGACAAAGTTACATGCTGTAGACCCGAAACCGGGTGACCTATCCATGGGCAGGTTGAAGTTGAGGTAAAACTCAATGGAGGACCGAACCCATTACTGTTGAAAAAGTATGGGATGACCTGTGGATAGCGGAGAAATTCCAATCGAACTCGGAGATAGCTGGTTCTCCCCGAAATAGCTTTAGGGCTAGCCTTGGAAATTATAGTCATGGAGGTAGAGCACTGAATGGGCTAGGGGCCGTATAGGTTACCGAACCTTATCAAACTCCGAATGCCATTGACTTTTATCCAGGAGTCAGACTGCGAATGATAAGATCCGTAGTCAAAAGGGAAACAGCCCAGACCGCCAGCTAAGGTCCCAAAGTGTGAATTAAGTGGTAAAGGATGTGGGACTTCTAAGACAACCAGGATGTTGGCTTAGAAGCAGCCACTCATTTAAAGAGTGCGTAATAGCTCACTGGTCGAGAGGTCCTGCGCCGAAGATGTCCGGGGCTCAAATTCACCACCGAAGCTGCGGATTTAATGTATCACATTAAGTGGTAGGGGAGCTTCCTGTATGGGCAGAAGCAGTACCGTAAGGAGCTGTGGACTGTACAGGAGTGAGAATGCTGGCATTAGTAGCGAGAGGTATGTGAGAATCATACCCGCCGAAAACCTAAGGTTTCCTGAGGAAGGCTCGTCCGCTCAGGGTTAGTCGGGACCTAAGCTGAGGCCGAAAGGCGTAGGTGATGGACAATCGGTTGATATTCCGATACCACCAATTTCCGTTTGAGAAATGGGGTGACACAGAAGGATAGGTTGAGCATGCGAATGGAAGTGCATGTCTAAGCACAGAGTCAGGTCCTCTTGGCAAATCCGGAGGATGTCGATGATGTGTTATGGGGAGCCCTTATGGGCGAAGCAACTGATTTCACGCTGTCGAGAAAAGCCTCTATCGAGGAAATTGGTGCCCGTACCGCAAACCGACACAGGTAGGTGAGGAGAGAATCCTAAGGCGAGCGAGAGAACTATTGTTAAGGAACTCGGCAAATTGACCCCGTAACTTCGGGAGAAGGGGTGCTCTAGAAATAGAGCCGCAGTGAATAGGCCCAAACAACTGTTTAGCAAAAACACAGGTCTCTGCTAAGTCGTAAGACGATGTATAGGGGCTGACGCCTGCCCGGTGCTGGAAGGTTAAGGGGAAGGGTTAGCGCAAGCGAAGCTCTGAACTTAAGCCCCAGTAAACGGCGGCCGTAACTATAACGGTCCTAAGGTAGCGAAATTCCTTGTCGGGTAAGTTCCGACCCGCACGAATGGCGTAATGATTTGGGCACTGTCTCAACAATAGACTCGGCGAAGTTGTAGTACCGGTGAAGATGCCGGTTACCCGCGATTGGACGGAAAGACCCCGTAGAGCTTTACTGTAGCTTAGCATTGAGTTTTGGTATTGTCTGTACAGGATAGGTGGGAGGCTGAGAAGTGGCGCCGCCAGGTGCCATGGAGCCATCCTTGGGATACCACCCTGACAGTACTGAAACTCTAACCGGAGGCCATGAATCTGGTCACGGGACATTGTTAGGTGGGCAGTTTGACTGGGGCGGTCGCCTCCTAAAGAGTAACGGAGGCGCCCAAAGGTTCCCTCAGAACGGTCGGAAATCGTTCGAAGAGTGCAAAGGCAGAAGGGAGCCTAACTGCGAGACTGACAAGTCGAGCAGGTACGAAAGTAGGGCTTAGTGATCCGGTGGTTCCGAGTGGAAGGGCCATCGCTCAACGGATAAAAGCTACCTCGGGGATAACAGGCTGATCTCCCCCAAGAGTCCACATCGACGGGGAGGTTTGGCACCTCGATGTCGGCTCGTCGCATCCTGGGGCTGTAGTCGGTCCCAAGGGTTGGGCTGTTCGCCCATTAAAGCGGCACGCGAGCTGGGTTCAGAACGTCGTGAGACAGTTCGGTCCCTATCCGTCGCGGGCGCAGGAAATTTGAGAGGAGCTGTCCTTAGTACGAGAGGACCGGGATGGACGAACCTCTGGTGCACCAGTTGTCACGCCAGTGGCACAGCTGGGTAGCTATGTTCGGAAGGAATAAGCGCTGAAAGCATCTAAGCGCGAAGTCCACCTCAAGATAAGATTTCCCACCGTAAGGGTAAGATCCCTTGAAGAACACAAGGTTGATAGGTCAGGGGTGTAAGCATGGTGACATGTGTAGCTGACTGATACTAATAGATCGAGGGCTTAATCTTGATTAAGTTCAAAA
>NZ_LFVU01000023.1 GCF_001047375.1 Clostridium cylindrosporum DSM 605 | reverse complement strand
TTCTTATTCCATGCCTTCCTTTTTCTAATTCATCAAGTAGATCCTTTATCTCATTTTCATTTAGTGTCTTTGGTAATGTTTTTTTGCTTCTTTTTCTCACTTTTAACCAATCCTAAAAATATTTTTTATTTATACTTTACTTTCATTAGAGCTTAAAGTAAAATGCAGGAACCCTAGAAATGGGCGGAGTTTGCCCTTGCAAATTCAAAATAGCAAACCCCACCCACGTTTTTTGTATTTTATTAAAAATTTTAAAAAAAATTTTAGTAAAATGCAGTTTACCCTTGCTTTGACACAAGCTTAACGTATGCGCCCTATAAAGTCTTTTCTGCTTAACTAGTACCGTCATGCCCCACTAGTAACCACACGATAGTGGCTCACAGAATGCCCTCATGGAAGGTTATTATCCTTCAAATGAGCATATTATCACTCCTGACTAACGCCCCCTGTTGGACTTTTGTATTTTACTTGGGCTTGTCCCCTTTTACCCAATTACGACATAGGTAATATATAGGGTTATCACCTATGCCGAGCCTTTCTTCTTGCTTAGGAATTACCAAAGGTAATATTAAGGCTAGACCATTGTTTTTATAGTGGTATCAGCTTCCACTACTTATTTTTAAAGTTGATTTATCTATCACAACTACATATTAAGTTTTCATTTGTAAAATGAGCATAAAAATAGCTCCCAACCGATAAAAAAAGGTTAGGAGCTTACGCCCTTGGTAATCTATTACATTGACATATGTTTTTTTAGGCTTTATAATTATGTCATATAATGCGAACAGGAAATAATCCTGTTGCGAACCTTTAAAAAGTCACACGCTTTGGTCGGTTGGGTGACTTTTTTACTTTTTTGTACTTTTATTTTTCATATTTGATATATAAATATTCTTACCGAATACATTTTTTTGTATTATTTACCTCTATCTTATTATCTTCCCAGTCAAAAAGCAATGTTAATTTTTTGATATTCGACTCATATCCTTTACTTGTCTGACTATTTTTACAATTCAAACTTATTAACTTTTACATATTTTATTTCTATTTATATTTTTTAAACGTGCTATTTACAAGGGTTTACCCCTATTTGGGTTTCTTTTGAAACTCTTTTTCTGTATCCTTTTAACCCTGAGTAGTCTTATAAAAAATATTTTTTCTATTTAATTTCTTCTATAAAGTTTCTTATATAAAATCTTCTCTTTGATATAGAAAGCTAATTCTCAAATTAAACTTTATTTGTTTTTTAAATAATTCCTTGCTTGTCAATGCAGCAGCATGGACAAGCCTAAGACCTCAAAGCTTCGACCCTAAGAAATAGGATAAAATGTCCTTGCTTGTACCATGAAGGAATCATTCCGAATGGTACAAGCCTATCCCTAAAGGAATGCCCCTAAAAAAGACCCTAGAGCTTTGACCTCGTACAGTATAAGACTGGACTAGCTATGCAGTTACTACAAGTGCTGGAAACCTAGGCATATGCTCCAGCCTTGGTGGTAACAAATAAGCCTGTCCAGACTTATTCTGTACGAATGCTTTAATCATATTCATATTCTAATTACATTTCGATAAATCGCACTTTTAGCGTGGTGATGGACAAGCTGCTTGCAGCTAGTACAACATTGCGCTAAAAGTGATTTAGCGTAGTGGAATTAGTATATGAATATACCACTATGACCCTAAAGCCATAACAGTAGGCCCGCTCGTAAGTAATTATCCATAAGGATAATATCCTTATAATGCCCTAGATAAGTGACCACAGAAAGACCACAGATTTTCTGCCCTGGACTTCAATCAGTAATTATCCTAAAAGGATAATATCTTTTTCATATAATTCTATTGCCTATCTTCCTAATTATGGGTACAATGTAATTGAATTGCAAGGCACCTACACTAATATAAAAAGCAAGTACATTATCCCTAAGTACCTGCTTTTTTTATGTTTTATTCAAGTAATCTATTCAATTCAGCTTCTGATATTCTCCATTCCTTGCCTAGCTTTGTGGCAATTATCTCACCAGCATAAATTTTTCTCAAAATAGTTTCCCTTCGATACCCCAATTTTGCAGATACATCACGAACTTTAAACCATCTCATCTCAAATGCTTGTTTTTTAGCCCTCAATGGCTCTCTAAGCGTATTTTCTTGGTTAGAGAGAGTGTTAGGTTGAACATTACCTTTAATGGTTAATTGGTTCACTTTAAGTAAATCTTGGTCTTTTTCAAAATCAGATTTATATTCTCTTCTGCTCTTCTTATCTATAGTAAATTCTTCAATATCATTTAAATCATTAACTTTTGATAAATCAACTTTTTCATCTGAAAAATTAATTTCCAAAACTATTCATCTCCCTTTTTATCTTTTAAGGAAATATTAACATAAAAGCACATAAAGTCCACTTTAATCAATTACTTTAACTTAACATCATACAAAATCACATATTAAAGTAAAGTTACAGTAACAAAAATCAACCTATGCCTGATGATCTATAGCTATAACTTTAAAAGTAACTAATAAAAAGGACATTATGCTTTGCATACATTCTGAACTAGTGCGAGCCTTATGTCTTTCTCTTTGGTCAACTCTATTGTCATATCTTTAGGGTCAATAAGGAATAGGCATATCATATTCAGCTAGTACATCATACTAAACTAGACATTTAGCTAAGTGTTGTACTAGCCACAAGTGGCTAATCCATCACTCCGCTAAATGCTTAGTTTAGTACATTGATACAGGCTTTGAATATCATATGCCTATGATTGAAGAACCCACGCAGAATAACAAGGGACAGGCTTGCAGAAGTTACCACCAAGCATGGAGCATTCGCTAGCATTCCATGACTTGTAGTAACTTCTAGCTAGTCCCTTGTTATACTGCGTGAAGTCACTCCTTTAGGGTCTTTCCTAGGGTCAACGCTCTAGGGTCTTTTCTTCTGTATTCCTTTAGGGAATAGGCTTGTCCACCCTTATAGGGTTGACAAGCAAGGAATATTTAAAAAAGTTTTCACCGAAAAGCAACATTTATTCACCTATTTAATACATATAATTGCCAAAAAATGCAATAACATTTACTTTCAACTAAAGATATGACAAACGAAAAATTTTACTTTAAGCCTTGAAAATACTAGGATTAGGATAAACAAATCAAGTAAAAAGGAGGTCCAAAAGTAATGATTAAAAGATATTTTGAACAAAGAAATCTTATTCTTGAAGTAAACCTTGGAACAGATAAAAATGGAAAATCAGTATCAAGAAAATACAATTTCAGAAACATCAGACCGAATGCTACTGATACTTCAATTCATGCTGTTGCAGTGGCTATTTCAAAATTAATACCCTTCCCAACAGATGCTATTTCAATAGTAGAGCAACAAGGTCTGCTTGACGATAGCATGGAGGCTTAATCATCTAAAAAATAATTTAAGGAGGTAATGACAATGTATAAAAAGGTACTCTCTCTATACTTCTTAGACAGTAACGAAGAAGTTCATAGAATTAACATACCAGAAGTAAAGGACACCATAACATCTGCTGAAATTAGAGCATTAGCTGAATTAATAGTCGATTCCGATGTGTTTGGCTTTGAAAATGCACAAATGGTAAAAGCAGTTTCTGCTAAAGTTATTGAAACTAGTACAACTGAAATTACTTACTAGTAAATACTTAAAGCTAATGAGATGTATATCTTATTAGCTTTAGTTTTCAAAATGAAAACAAAAGGAGGTAAAGCTTATGTTAGATGAAAACTTAATAAATACAATCGCTAATATCGGATTTCCAATCGTAGTTTGTACATATCTGCTAACGAAATTAGATAAAAGGCTAGAAGTATTAACGGACACAATAACAAAGCTTAATACTATTATTGAGAACAAAAAGGAGTGAATTTTATGTTTAAAACAACTGTAGTAATTGATCCTGGTCATGGTGGCACAGATAGTGGAGCTATAGGAAATGGACTAAAAGAAAAAGACATAAATCTAAAGGTGGCCCAAATGGTTAAGTCTAACCTTTTAAAACATAAGATCAATCCGATTTTAACAAGAGATAAGGATCTATTTGTATCTCTAACAAATAGATGTATTATAGCAAATAGAAATAATGCAAGGCTTTTTGTATCTATTCATTGCAATAGTTATGCTGATGCAGGAGCTAATGGAATTGAAACTCTGTATTATAGTCAAAAGGGCTCAGAGTTGGCTAAGGTTATAAATGATAAGTTAGTTAAAGCAACAGCTCTTAGAAATCGAGACATAAAACAAAGGACTAATCTCTCAGTCCTTAAAAAAACTAAGATGATTTCTTGCCTAACTGAAATTGGTTTTATATCTAATGCAAATGATTCAAAACTTTTAAAAAGCAATGAACACCTCTCAAGGGTTGCAGAAAGTATTACAAATGGAATACTATTATACTTAACAGAGCATTAAAGCATACCTAAATTTAAAGGTATGCTTTTTTCATTCCCCTCATATAATTCGGGTCATGGAATAGTATTCAAAAACTAAATATAAAAAATTTAGTTCTTGAATACTATTATTACTACTTTTAATATATAATTTTACTTAATAGTTACATAAATATTCCTATATACTACACAATATTTCATACAGGAATACTAATAAGTGAAATACTTAAAGGAATTTTAAAAAAAATATTAAATTCCTATTAATAGGAGAAAAAATTTAGGTAGGTGCAAAAAAATGAACATAGGACAATTAATTGATGACGAACTAACAAAGCAGGGTAGAATTAAAAAAAAGATAGCTGACAAGGTAGGGATTAACCCTAGGAGCTTTATCTCCAAAACTAAAAATGATACATTTTCTGCTGAAGAACTTTTAAAACTGGCAGTCGTGCTTGATATAGACTTAAACTCATTAAAAAATAAAATTGCTAAAGAGATTGAAGAATAATAATAAAAAGGCCGCTATGTATATAGCAGCCTTTTTATTATTATCGAGATTAATTTAATGTAATTATCTCCTTTACATGTAAAAAACCATCTATCTATGTATCTCACAGATAGACGGTCTTTTATTCCATATCTATTGCAACTTCGGATATAGAATTATCTCCTGTCTCATGATCAAATATGTTATTTAGAGTCATCCCCATTCTCTCTATCAATCCTACCACTAGTGCATTTCCCATACAAAAATATCTAAACTTTGGAGGCATACCAGTATTTGTCCAGTTATCCTCAAATCCATTTAGACGTTCACATTCTACTTGAGTTAGCACTCTCAATCTATTTGTTTCAGGATCTCTAATTACATGAGTACTTCTATTTTTAGTTGACTCACTAGTTAACATTGTTCTTGCTGGTCTATCTAAGTTATCTGGAAATGAAATCGCACCTTCTCTAAATGTATATTCATGACCAGTCCTAGACTTTCTAGGTATTGCCTTAGCACCTTTCATGTATTCCCAATCACCTAGTTCTTCTCCTAAATAATATTCTTCAGGTACATTAGTTTCTAATACTTCTCTTAATGTCATAGGTGTTTCTAATATAGGAGTGTATTTTTGTGTCATAATTCTATTATTGAGCATGACACCACTATTTAAAAACTCAAATTTAAACTCATTGGATATAGTTAATATATCTTGATTTAGCTCACATTCATTAGTAAGTACAATATCTTCCACCGGAAACTGTTCAGCAAAAAAGCCTCTATCTTTTATATAATCACTTATACTTAAATTATTTATGACTTCTATTTGTCTCCTATAATAATTTGTAGTATTCAAATATGCAAATATAAATACTCTTGTTCTCTTTTGCGGAAAACCATAATCTGCAGCATTTATTACTCTCCACTCAACGCTATATCCTAAATCTCTAAATGATGCTAGTATAATAGCAAAATCTCTACCTCTTTGTTTAGCTGGTGACTTTAATAATCTATCTACATTCTCTAGTAATACAAAGGGAGATCTATTTCTTTGTAGCATTTTCTTTATTTCCCACCATAGAACTCCCTTTTTACCCTCTATGCCTCTTGCTCCTGTAGCTGCTACTGAGTAATCTTGACATGGAAATCCTCCAACTAACAGATTGTATCTAGGTATTTCATATTGTTGTGGATTATCATTTATTTCTTCTATGTTAATATTTTGTGTATTAACATTTGGGAAGTGATTTATATAGCATTCATAAGCGTGCTGACTCCTTCTACTAGGCTCCCATTGATTAGCAAAGACTACTTCCCACTCTGTATTTGCTCTTTTTAACCCAACATGAAATCCACCAACTCCTGCAAACAATTCGCATACACTTTTCTCCATAGTCATCGTTATATTCCCTACTTTCTATTTGTAAAATTATGAAAGAGAATTTCATGTATGATATACTAATATTGTCAATTATATGCAACATTTTAGTATATCATATTAAAAATTACTTTTTAATTATAATATATTTATCTATCTAAGAAAAGATCCAATTTATATATTTATACAAATTTATTTAAACTTTTTTAGGGGGTGTTTAAAATGAAGTTTAATTCAGAAAAAGAACTATTAGATTATACAGAAAGAATTAAAGGAAAGACATTTGGTGAATTAGATAAACTAGATTTGCTAAATAAACTTAAGAATGATAAGGGAGTTTTAGGTAAAGTAGTTGAAACTGGATTTTATGGTTATAGCTTAAACAATAGTGCCCAAGCTGACTTTTCTTCTTTAGGAATAGAATTAAAAGTCACTGGACTTAAAGTAAATAAAAATAATACAGTGTCAGCGAAAGAAAGATTAGTATTAAGTAAAATTAATTTTTGTGATATTGTTAATGAAACATTTGAGTTTAGTAAATTAATCTTCAAGAATAAGAAATTATTGATTATATGGTATGAATATAAAAGTAATACTAGTTACTCTGATTTTGTTATAAAGCATTACCAACTATATGATATGTCTATAGATGAAGATGTCCTTAAGAATGACTTTTCAATAATAAAAAATAAGGTAATAAACGGACAAGCCCATTTACTCTCTGAAGGTGATACCTCTTATCTAGGAGCCTGCACAAAAGCTTCTGACAGTTCAGAAAGAACAAATCAACCTTTTTCTAATGAACCTGCTAAACCTAGAGCATTTTCTCTTAAAAGTTCTTTTATGACAGGGATATTAAGAAACTCTGATAAACTTCTTACTAACCATAATAACTTCAAAACAGTTGAAGAATATGTTCTAAGTAAACTAAAACCATACATAGGTCTAACTCAACTAGAAATTTATAATAAAATCACAGGATTAGAAATTAATCGTATTCCTAAAAACTTAAGCAAAATGATTTCTGATAGGCTTATAGGGAAAGATACAGAATTAGTATCTAAACACGACTTATTTTCAAAAACAACTTTTATAATCAAAAATATACCTGTAGATGAAAATTACCATCCAATAGAAAGGTTATCCTTCAGAAATCTTGTTCTCTCCGAGTTCTCAAATGAATGGGATGATTCTGACTGGCAAAATTACTTTCAAGAAGTTACTATTATTCTTATTTGTTATGAAGGTAAAAATAAGAGCAATGGACATAGAGTATTAAAAGGAATTAAAAGGATTGCATTTACAGCTGATGATATTAGTTTATTTGAGCAGTCATATAAAATGGTTAGGGATGCAATTAAAGATAGGGATATTTCCAAGTTACCTTACCCAAACAAATTTAATGAACCTACTTTAGTAATTGCTCCAAAAGGTAATTCTGGAGATGACGCTTATAATAATTTCTTTGAAAATGATACTACAAAAACTTGCTTTATGTTAGATAAAGAATTTGTATATAATAAAATTAAATAATAATATATGAAAATTGTTAAATACATATATACATAAAATAAAGTGAGCTATACTTAAAAATATAAGTATAGCTCTAAAATTATAATAAATATTTTCTAATTATCTCTGTCTATCAATTAATTCATTAATTGATAAGTTATAACCATGAATTTTCCTATGACAATTATTACAAACGATCCTTAAATCATCTAGTTTAGTAACATGATTTTCTTTCATATCCGCGACTTTTATTTTATCATGATGAATATCTAAAGGGAGTTAATTTTCTCTAAATTATCCATTAACATTTTATTTACGGAACCTATAGCTGCAGCACTTCCTGAAAAAGTAATCCCTTCATTACTTTTATCCCAAGAACCGCCATAATTCAGCCAAACATCATCATGTCTCCATTCTGTATCTTCAATTACCTTGTAAATTACATCATCTGATAGTTCCATTTTATTTTTAGCGTTATAGATAAACTTACAAATACCTTGTAATATGGAAGCCTTACCTAGCAAGTACTTTTTTCTATTAGTGATATCACTAGGAAGATAGGTAAATAAATTATCAAAAATTGCATTTACATTTTGCTTATGAACTTGATAATTTTCAGATTTTAAAAATGAATCATCTTGTTTGTCTTTACCAAGAAGTAAAAATGAAATACTATTAGATATAGTATTTAGCAAAGCAAAATTTGGGTTTTTATCTGAAAGTTTATTATTTTCCATATCTATACCATAAGCTGAAAGAAATTCATTCTCTTCTGATACTTCTTTTGCTAATCTTATATAAAGATTAGATTGATTAAACTTTAGATTTACTGATTTACTAGGTGGCTTAGCTAAGTTATTTAAGTCATGAAATAGTTGCATTTCTTCACTTTCCGATATGTTTGCAAAAATTACAATAGGAAGAGTCATTTCTTCAAGGAGATTTAGTTTTCCTTTTAGAAGCTCCTTACTATCTCCTGCTTTAGTTTTTCTTATTTCTTTTTTAATTTCACTTATTGCTTTTCTAACCCCTTCAAATCTATGTTGACCATCGTTAATGGATAATTGGCTAGTAGTATCAATTGCAATTACTTGCTTTGTATCATTAAAGAAGATATCTCCCCTACAGGTAGCTGTAATTGAGGTTAAAAAACTCATATTCCCTTCCTCTAAACCTTTTAATATGTAACCAGCAAGTAGATTAACTCGCGTTTTATCAACCTTTCTTTGTACTTTAGGAAAAACAGCTAAAAATTTCTCTAAATCTCTAAACTTAATTAATGATGTATAAATATCTTTTCCAAATTGCTTTCCTTTAGTACCAGATATTGTTGTAATTGAGCCTGTAGCTAACATACTTTATTCCTCCTCTAAAATCGCGAGCCGATTATATTTTTTTTAATTAATTCCTATAATAACATGCAAAGAAAATAAAAATCAATAGTTTTTTTAATTTAATATGCTTCTTTTGAGGTAGTTCTATACTTTTATGTTCAAAAAACATATACGGCTCTATTCTTAAGAGAATACTATCTACCTATCAATCTACTTGTAAACTGAATGTCTATAACTTTTTAGTTTAATTTTTCAATTTAGCCCTCTAAGCTTACTGCTTCTTTTAATTTCCTACAACTAATAGTCTATTAAAAGCTCATGGCTACATCTTTTAAGAATAAAACTTTATAAAATAACGCACGGCTATCATATATTATACAAAACATTTAACAATTGAAGTAATATAAAATATTTCACGGCTCTTCTTTTTTAAAATCATAATCATATAATTATAGATCTGCTATACATTTTATTTTAAATCAACTATTTTTCCGGTTACTTTATCAATATTATTTATTTAAAAGCCTTGATATATATTTTAGATAAGATTGTTATTTTCATAAGAATCTCTTAAACTTTTTCTTCTCTTTGTATTAAAAAATCTCAATCGACTAAAGTTTCGCATTATATGTATAAAGCGAAACTTTAGTCGATTAGAAATTTATAAAAAAGTGAAGGTAGTAAAGATTTATCTCCCTACTACCTCCACCCTTATTTTACACATTTATTACAAGGATCTGATTTTCCTAACCTTTTGACATCTTTTAACTTACCACTTTTTATAGTTTTGCTTCTACTTAGTGTAGTGCAACTCTTAGTTGAATGATAAGACTTTCCGTTAGGTACATAGTATACAGTAGAATTATCACCTAACTTACTTGTAGATGGTGTACTTGATTTACTTGGAGCTGGACTTGTTTTACCCCATAACCCCTTTTTTCCTTTTACTGCTTCACTTTGGAATGTAGCAAATGTCTTAGCATATTTAGAATTAGGTTGAACTGTCATTACTTGTGCATATCCATTTAGTAATAGATTAGCATTAAACATCTTTGCCCTAATTTCTTTTGCACTATCTGAAGTAGGTTTTGAAATCCATACATAAGCTAGTAATCTTCCATACTTATCTCTTTGTCCTACATCATATGTAAGATATACTGTTTTACCTGTTAACTTAGACTTAGTATAATTAGCAGCTTCTTTACCATATGTTTGAAGTGGCTTTAGCTCAGGTGTATTTACTCCTATAAGCCTTACTTTTTCTTGTTTTTTGCCTAATTGAACTGTTATAGTATCACCATCATATACAGATAAAACTTTAGCTGATGTACTAGTAAATGTTGCTGCATCTGCTTTAATTATAGACATAGTAAATACAAGCATAAATGATAATGCAACACTTAAACTTTTTAGTTTTTTCAATTGTATCACCCCTTTTGGGAAGATTATACCACCTTTGTAATCTAATTATTATATTTATTTAAAAACTCGTGCAATGCTTGGCTTAATATATCCTGTTTCTTGTACGTATAGTTGTTACAAAACTTATTAAACCTATCTAGAACATCATCATAAACTTTAAAGGTTTTTCCTACTACTTCCCCTTTAGTAGCTTCATCTGATATATCTAACTTACTTATCTCTATTATATTTTCATTATTCATTTGCTTTCTGATCCATGCAAATAATTCTTCTTGCTCCTGTTGTTTTTCTTGTTGCTCCTTTACCCAAGATATAGTATTAATCATTTCTGCTTTTAAAGTAACATCATTGTAACTCTTTTGTACTACTGCTTTCTTTTGTGTTACTTTAGTATTACTTTCATAGCATTCTATGGTAGTAGCACTTTCATCATACTTTTGTAGTACATATTGTCCTATAGCTTTATCATTTACATATCCATTACGCTTAAATGTGTCAGCAACAGTATTCTTAGCTAATCCATGCTCCTTGACTATATCACTATGTGAATGTCCTTGTTCATATTGAGATATAAAGAACTCTATACGTTCAATGTCTGAAAGGCTTTTAAATTCTTCTCTATTCATATTAATGCACCTCGTGTTACTTTTGTAATACTTTTATAATACAATTCGGTAACACTTTTATATTACCTTTGTAACTTTTATAATTAATTTCATTTATATCTTCAGTTAATTCAAAATCATTTTGCATTGAACAAACTCTACTTACAATATAATCTAAAATGAATTTTCAATAATTCCTTATCAGGTGAATCCTGTAAAGGTTCTCTAAAATTCGCGTCTTTTAATAGGTTAATAATTATATCATCAGCCTTCATTCCAAATATAATCTTATAATTTTCGTCTAGGGAGAAGTATCCTTTATCAAATAATTTATCATGTTGAGCACATAAGCATATTGCATTTTTAGGATTTAAACGATTTTGTTCATCAACTCTCCAAGGTATAATATGACTACAAATAAGTAAATCATCTTTATCAATATCACATAAAGCACATTTATGCTCATATATATCTAAAATATAATTTCTTAACTTATCTTGACCTACTCTTTGCTTTGTTTCTACTGTTATCTCAGTATCAACCGTACCATATGTATTTAATCCCCTAATTACTTTCTCAGCTTCATTTTCTTCCTTAAAGTAATCCTTTATCTTTTTTAAAATTTCAAGATAGTTTCCAGTTGAATTTTTAATTAAATCATTTATATCTTCTTTTGCAAGAATTCCCTTTTTATCACCATTAATATTAAAATGATGAAGAATATCCATTGTAACAAACCCTCCACCCCTAGCAGGTGAAGGTAATCCAAGTATTTCAAACTGGATTTTCCTATGACTTAGCCCATCAACCAAATATGCCTTTACTACTTTTAATACTTCTTCTTCTGTAAATCTATCCAAATATCTTGCCAAATCTCCTACCTCCAAAGAATAATACACAATTTTAAACAATTATGTATTAAGTATATCAGGTTATTATATTGCATCATCTTCTTCATCTTTCAATATATCTTAAATTTAGAATGAAGACACACTTACCTCAAACCCATGCTCATATAACTCCTCGATTATAGTTTTAAAGTAGTGTTCATTTAATTCACTCAACTGTACTACTATTTTCACTTCTTCTATCCTATCATAGCCACTGCTTCTTAATTTAATTATAACATCTGATAAACTACCTCTTACATAGCTAGGATTTTCTGGATGAGGTACTATTTCTTCACCCCTAAAATTAAATACAGGACAAGGTGCAAAATTCATTTCAACAGCTACAAGCTCTGATGTTTCAACTAATCCATGACTTGTTAAGCTTTTAAATATAAATATCAATTCTATTCCTCCAATACTATATGTTCTTATATTTCGTCATCAGCTTCATCATATGGATTATATATTTCATCATCTGACTCTTCTGTATTATCATCAGGTTCTCCTATGTACCCTAATTCTGATTCGTCCTCAGAATGCTCAATAAACTTTTTGGCTCCGTATACTCCAGCAGCAGCTGCTACAACTACTATAGTAGCTTTTTTTAATCCATCAAGTGCTTTATCTCGGATTTCTCCAGAACCTCTCATTTTCTCCTTATCACAATCTTTTAATTCATCTTCAATTATATTTATTTGAAGTTTATAGTAGTCATATATCTCTTTTTCCTTTTTATGTCGTTCACTTAAATCTTTTATATCTTCTAACGTATCTAACGCTTTACCTCTTCGTTGTTTTAACTCAGCTAACTCTTGTATTTTACTTTCTCTTACTGCTTTTGCACCTTTAAAGTGCTTATCGTGTATATCCATTGCTTTATCGTA
The DNA here is from genome assembly GCF_001047375.1 of Clostridium cylindrosporum DSM 605. NCBI lineage: Bacteria > Bacillati > Bacillota > Clostridia > Eubacteriales > Clostridiaceae > Clostridium > Clostridium cylindrosporum. The sequence continues at coordinate 1,244 of NZ_LFVU01000023.1, read as the reverse complement.
TTGATCCATTGCTTTACCTTCTAATCCTATTGCAGACTCTGTAATACGTTTTACAAGATTTAGTTTTACAAGATTTAATTTATTAACTGCATTTTTAATATTTAACTTACCATTGCTATCCATACTAACTACTCCTTTATAATTAAATTATGTTTTATTATCTTAATGTACAATTCTTGAACTTACTATTTAAATTTTTCTATAAGTGCAAAAATATAAGCTGTATTTCTTGATTTTCTTGTAACCTCATTCCTTATCCCTATCTCATTATCAACCCAGCGATTGTAATATAAACATACAAATAAAAAGTCCTTTTTTGATATTGATCTTTTCATTGAAAGTTTACTTGATGGAGTGTGATTTGTAGCCCCTTCTACATATAATTTATCTCTTTTAAATTGTACTTTAAACCAAAGGCCTGTTTTAGTTTGTAATTCATCTCCTGAAGAAGATAGTTTTGAAATAATACTATTCCATAATACTTCACCATTCATTAATTTACACTTCCCTTTAACTTGATATAGTTTATACTTGTTTATGCTGCAGTTTGACTTAGTCAAGCAGCAGCATAAGCAAGTTGACGTGCCGAGTCCGCGAGGTAGTCCAAAGTCATACAATGTCATATATAATAATATTGCTCTATCATACATATTCACCTAATCACATCTAGACACACATACACACATGAAATATCACTCAAAGTCATATATCAAGAGTTAAAAAAATTTTTCCAAGCTAAAGAAAGCATTTTCAAGTTGTTCATCTTCAACAAACGTATATATTTGAGTGGTTGAAATGTTAGAGTGCCCCAGCACCTTTTGTATTGTCCTTAAATCAATCTTATTTTTTAGCATATAAGTAGCGCAGGTGTGACGAAGTGCGTGAGGTGTAATGTTCTTTTCTATACAAAGCTTTTCTACAGCCTTTTTAATAAATATTTGAATTGTTCTAGGTGTAATCCTTTTATTAAACTGACTTTGAAATAATGCATCAACACTTGAGCTCCTAAATATTAGATACTCTTTAATAGCATCAATGCAACTATTATTCAGAAATACTATTCTTTCCTTAGAGCCTTTCCCCAAGATGTAGATTTTATTATTATTGAAGTCAACATCTTGTATGTTAAGACTACATAGTTCACTTATCCTTAGTCCTGTGTTAAGCATTACTATAGCTATAGTCCTATTTCTTATTCCATGCCTTCCTTTTTCTAATTCATCAAGTAGATCCTTTATCTCATT
>NZ_LFVU01000022.1 GCF_001047375.1 Clostridium cylindrosporum DSM 605 | reverse complement strand
ACGGAGAGATGGTCGAGTTGGTTTAAGGCACCGGTCTTGAAAACCGGCGTAGGGGTGACTCTACCGTGGGTTCGAATCCCACTTTCTCCGCCATTTTTATTTTATAATACACTGTTTTTCAGTTATGGAGAAGTACTCAAGCGGCTGAAGAGGCGCCCCTGCTAAGGGCGTAGGCTGGGTAACTGGTGCGAGGGTTCAAATCCCTCCTTCTCCGCCAAGGTTTCGAGAAATCGAGACCTTTTTTATTTTTCTTTTTATATTTTATAATAATTAATTTTAAATAACTAATAATTTTTCAAATTAAGGATATACTAACTATTGTAAAGGAATTAAAATATTTTTTAAAATTTTTTAAAGAATATATTTGATTTTTATCCATAAATATGTTAGAATAACTATAGCACGGAGAGATGGTCGAGTTGGTTTAAGGCACCGGTCTTGAAAACCGGCGTAGGGGTGACTCTACCGTGGGTTCGAATCCCACTTTCTCCGCCATTTTTATTTTATAATACACTGTATTTTCAGTTATGGAGAAGTACTCAAGCGGCTGAAGAGGCGCCCCTGCTAAGGGCGTAGGCTGGGTAACTGGTGCGAGGGTTCAAATCCCTCCTTCTCCGCCAAG
>NZ_LFVU01000021.1 GCF_001047375.1 Clostridium cylindrosporum DSM 605 | reverse complement strand
GAGTAATGGGAACCGAGGAAGCAGCAGAGCGTTGGGACCTTAGCCAGGACCATATTAAACGTCTGTGCCGAGATGGAAAAGTGATTGCCAAACGTATCGGTAAAACGTGGGTGCTGGAACGTGACCAGCCGAATCCAAAACAGGAGCAGTGAGACATGAACAAGATAGATGCGATTATGCAGGCATATAGAATTGCAACACTGAATGAACCGACGGACGAAGTGGTAGAGCTGCTTGCGTCCGTTTCTTTTGAAAGGGCACTCGAAGTGCTCCTTTTGATGCGTCAGTATGGGAAGCCGATCCGAACGCCAGGGAATTTCCTGCGCCGGGCGATCCAAGAAGGATGGACACCAGAAACAACGCACCGGAAAGCTAACCGCCGTCTGGAGAACATCGAAGAGAATATTTACATGCGCCGGGGCTACTCCGAGGAAGTCTCGCGTCGGAAGGTGTTGGAAAGTAGACAGGCATAGGTGTATACTTGGGAAAAAGTAGATTCCTAGGTTTATAGAGGTGATCAAAAACGTGGGTGAAAACCAGTGGAAAGTGAAT
>NZ_LFVU01000020.1 GCF_001047375.1 Clostridium cylindrosporum DSM 605 | reverse complement strand
GTATAAAGACAATTGAAAGCTATGGGTCAGATATAAGACAGTTTATAGAATATCTAGATATTAGGTGTTTAAATATAAAAGATATAGATATTGAAACAATAGAGAAATATAAAAAATATTTATTAAGAAATGGGCTTAAGGCTAAGACCGTTAATAGAAAACTAACATCAATAAATCAATTTTTAAAGTTTAATAATCATCAAGTAAAATATAAAAAGTTAAAGGAACAGAAACAAAATATTTTAAATGATGTACTAGAAAAAGAAGAAATAGAAAAGATGATATATTACTGCAAAGACAATATAAGAGATAAGGCTATAATGCTAACCCTATTCAAAATGGGACTAAGAGTATCAGAGTTATTGCAGCTAGTAGTAAGTGATACAAAGGGAAACAAAGTAACCATAAAAGGGAAAGGGGGAAAATATAGGAGTATTCCAGTACCTAAAGATGTAAAAAAACTATGGTTAGAGTACTTAAACATAAGAAAAGAAGTTAATACAAACAAGCTATTTATAGGAAAAAGAGGGGCTTTAAAAAGACAGAGTATTAATAAAATAATTCAAAAGTATTCCAGGAAAGCAAAAATAAAAAAAGAGAAGGCACACCCTCATAATTTAAGACATTCATTTTGTAAGGCATTAGCATCAAGTGGAGTTGACACTCTTATAATAGCTGACTTGGCAGGGCATGGTAGTCTTGAAACAACAAGGATATATACAAGACAAACGGAGAAAGAATTGCTTAATATCATGGAAATGATATAGGTATTATGTAACACAAAACTTTAATATAAAATAACGCAGTTACAGGGGGGAGAATAAAGTGGAGAAAAACTGTATTAATGAAACAATTATGAAAGAAATGTTGGAGAAATATTCAAGAAGAAAAGAGTTTAGAATTCAATTTTTAAAAGATATAATAGAAAATAAAATATTTTGTTTAGAATTTATAGATGAATTAATAAAACAAGTAAATGATATTAGTCCTGGATATATTGAAGGGTATGAAATGGAATTTTCGAATGAAAGAAGAAGTGTAATAAATGAAAAACAAGAAGATGATGTATATTACATATCCTTAAATGAAAGAGAAGAAAATATAAAGCTAGATATTATATTAAGAAACCAAGAGGAAGATATACTAATAGGAACGGTAGATTGTAATGTGAAGACATATGGTTCTCATGGGGAAAATCTCAATATAAAAATAAATTCTATAGAAATATATAAAGAATATAGGAACAGAGGATATGGTACTAGAGTTCTTAATAGCATACCACGTACATTAAGTCGTATATATAAAGGCAGAATAAGTAGAGTGGAAACTACTAGCGATATAATTCCATCAAATAAATATGAATTACATAAAAATACCTATTGCCAAGAACGTGAAATGATTGATAAATTTCTAGTAGAAAATAAATATGAAGACACTAATGAGTTGTCAGAAATTGGTGAGGGAATATATAAGCTTAATTTATATGAATTCAAAACTATAGATTATTATATAAATTCTTTAATAGACTCACTTTTTAAGATTATGAAAAATAAAGATAAAAATAGTGAAATAGAAAATTGCAAGAACATAATAGAAACGATATGTGATGATAGCTATATTTATGGAACTAAAGAAGAAAAAATATTAAGTTTAGAAAATATTAAAGAAAAAATAGAAAAGTATTATGAGCATTTAAAAATAAGAAGTGAATCTATTATATCTGCTTTTGATGAAATAAAAGAACTGTATAAAAAAATTAATATAGAAATTAAGTTTGGTGATAGTGTTAATGAGGTTGCTATAAAGTTATATTGTAAATACTTAACGTATGCAGGTGTATGTAAAGAGTTAGATAAAAGAGGATATGTAACATATGGAAAGACAGGTATAAAGAGAAAATATAATTCACCAGATGTTAAAGAAATGATAATTAATAATGATATAGCGAATGAGGAATTAAAAAATTATGTAGATAAATTAATTATAGCGAATAATGATATTAGATAATAAATATTTAGGTAAATATAAATAGATAGCAAGCATAGTATTTGGACACCCAAAGTTCCAAAATACAACTTTATAGGGAGAACCCTATACCCCTTAAGTTTTGAAAAACTTATAATAGTAAAAAGAGTTTTAATCCATTCACTTTAGAAGTACATAAATCAGATAACTAAAATTCCGTTATCGGGCAAACCGATTTCCAAACTTATAGTATGAGGTCTAGAAAAGTATTTTTTAATATTTCTCTAGACCTCATACTTAATAAACTAAATGAGGATAGTAAACTAAATGAGGATAGCAAGCACCGTATTTGTGTCCACAAATTGATACAAATACACTTGTTATGGAATTTTCTAATCTCAATAAACTTTACTCATATGCTACATTAATCCATATCCATCCATGATATATCCAGCGTTGTTAAATATCTTTTTACCAAGTTTCCAAGCCTACTTGGATAATTTAGTACTTTTCTGTAATCACTAAATCTATACTTAATCTTAGTTAAACTATCATTATGAAATGAGATTATGGATTTTATATTGTCATTATCAAACTCACGTTTAAAGTTTAAAAATACTGATACATACTTAGATATGTAGGTTTTACCAATAGTTGAATTAGTATCTTTACTATCATCTTCAGGCCAAATGAAAATATTTAAGTTCAATAGTTTTTTTAAAGTTTTATTATCCGAAAGAATTGAATAAACTAATTCTGCTTTCATAATATTATTATTATCATATATCTTTAGTTTTTTATTTAAATCTTTTAATTTGCCACGAGATTTAATATCTTCTATAGGCAATATTAAATCATATTTATCATCATTTTTTTGATAAGCACTTTCTAACAATTCTTTCTCTGAATCTATAATATCTGGACTGTTTAGTAAATTATTAATAATATTTTCGTCAATACGTCTAGGCATTTCTAAATATTTTTCTTCAAATAGAAAAGAGAATATACCTAATATAATATCTATTATCTGTAAGCCTATGTAATCTGTTGAATTAACTTGTGTACATTTATTAACTTTATAATTCAGACCTCTATATATTGCTTGTGCATTTAATTGTTCTTTTAATGTTTTTGGCAGTTGAACATGGCCATATATATTATCAATCATACTTTTACATTTTTTTATTTTATCATTATCATTTATTTTAGAGTTAGAAATTATAGAGTCAAATTTAGTATAGTTATATTCACTAAAAAATTCGGAGTTTTTATTTCCATATCCATCCCATTCATCGATATATATATCTACATCTTGAATATCAGTTATTGTTCTTAATACGCCATATACTAATCTTTCTGGAATCTTCATGTATAATAAATTACGTATTTTTAGTGGGGAAAGGTTCAACCTATCTCCTAAATTCAATGCATAATCATTGTTAACAATATATATATTAGTTTCTATAAAATCTAAAGAATATTTGAAAATATTTAAATAATAATCTAAAAGGCTAAGGTCAAAATCTATAAAATGAAGTTCACCTCTTAAGCCACTTTTTGACTTATATGCTTCTAACATTCTGCTGGATTGGTGATTTAATGCTATCACTCCATAATAGGAAAACATAGATGTAAATTTATCTAATTTATTTGATTCGTCAAAGTAAATCTCAATACTCATACTTACCTCCCTAATGTATTCTTGACATTGATAAATTTTAAAGTATATAATATACACATAACATACATCAAAAAGATGTATAACTTTTTATAAATCACGCATAATATAGTATATGAATATTTATAGTGTTAGCGTTCGCGATATCTAAATGTTCATAGACATTTTGGCATAGGTTATCTATATAGAATTTAACGTTCGTGATTTCTATATAAATAACAAAATAAATTTAAATTGTACGACTTTAATATAAACAGTATAGCACTTAGCGTTCGCAAAGCCTATATTGTTTATTGTTTAATTGATTATCTATATTGTATTTAGCGTTCGCGATTTCTATATGGATAGTAGAATGAAGAGTTAATTATTAGAAATATACTAATATATGTATCTAATAATTAACTTTTTATTTTTTATATTAGTATTTAACATATTTATATTAATGAATGTAAGGAGCAAAAATGCTCCTTTTTTTACTGGTTGTAAATATATCAAAAAACCATAATATCACTATGGTAATTTATATAAATTAGATAGTGATATTATGGTTTTTATATGGTAATTGAAGGTGTCAAATTCTTTTACAATTATCTTTACAGTTGTCTTTTAGTAAATTATAATTGACTGTATACCGATATAGCGACGTACGTTTGAAAGTACGTTTGAAAGTACGTACTAAAGTATATACTTTGGTACTACCTATAGTATTACCAGAAGTATACTTTAAGGTACTATGGTAAAAATAATAGTATAAAAAAAGTAAGAGTTTTGGCTAACTCTTACTAATGTTCTATAGACGACTGCAATCATCTATAGAAATAAATATTTAATGAACTCGATTAACAATAAAACTGCAAGTTTTTGTATAAAGTTAACTGTTATACTTTTTAAAACTTGCAAAGTTTTCTTCTTATTCAACTTGAATAAGAAGTTTTTTTTGCTCTTTTTTTGTATCTTTTTCTTCTTCAAGGTACTCTCCTCCTTCCTTTAAGGATAAGAGCTCCCTTATTTAACACATTTCTTTTATTCACTTCCCTTCTTCTTAGGTCTATTTAAAAATTATATTATAAGTATCTTAAGTAAGCAACATTATTAATTATGCTTTAGACATATTTTATTGTAATAATATACGCGTATCAAAACCTATACTTTATGAAACGATTTGATTGGTACGAGATTTCAATATATAGAGGGGTTTCAAAATGTATGAAAAATACTTGTGGTACGTATCGAAAGTGGTTTGACTTTATGGAACGCATTTGTTATGATTATAGTACCAGAAATAATAAGGAGTTTTGGAACTATGAAAAAGGTTGCGTATATAAGAGTTAGTACAAAAGAGCAAAACTTAGATAGACAAATACAGGCGATGAGAGAATTAAATATAGATGATAAATATATCTATGAAGATAAAGAAAGTGGCAAGGACTTTGAACGACTAGGTTATAAATATATGAAAAAATCACTTGAAAAAGGAGATTTGCTTATAATTAAATCTCTTGATAGATTAGGTAGGAACTACAATGAAATCATCAAAGAGTGGAATGAGTTGACTAAAGAAATAGGAGCAGATATTAAAGTTCTTGATATGGAACTTCTTGATACAACAAAACATAAAGACTTATTAGGAAATTTTATATCAGATTTAGTATTGCAGGTATTATCATTTGTGGCACAACAAGAAAGAGATAATATAAAGCAAAGGCAAAAGGAAGGTATAAAAGTTGCACAAGATAGAGGTGTTAGATTTGGTAGGCCAAGTTTAGAAGTTGATGAAGATAAATTCAAACAAGTTTATAATCAAGTTAAAGAAGGTAGTATAACATCAGTAAAGGCTATGGAAATACTAGGACTATCAAAAACAACATATTACAGAAGAATAAAGGAATATAAGAGTTAGTAAGAAAGAGCAAGTCTATAGCTTGCTTTTTTACTCTATAACAGGAATGTAAATAATTTACTTAAAAAGTTATGTAATATGTGAAAATATGCTATAATTCCCCTATAAAGGAGGTGAAGAAGTGGGACAAGTAAATATACAACAAGAGTTTGAAGAGACACAGGAAATAAGGTATATAAGCACTCTGCATAGAAATAGTAAAGGTTGGATTACTAAAGTTGAAAAGAATAAAGATTTTATACATAGACATTATAAGTATCTAGAGTTATTAAAGCAGAACTTTAACAAAGAAAATACTTATATAAGTATGAATACCTTTTATAGCACATATAGGCGATTAGAATATCTTAAAGAATTAAAGGCACATTTCATAGACTTGGATATTTATAATACACCGTTTACTAAAGAACAAGTATTAATGAACCTTGAAGAGAACTACTTTAATCAAAGTGTTCCAAGGCCTAACTTGATAGTTGATAGTGGAAGAGGACTATATTTGATATGGCTTATTAATTCAGTACCTAGTCAAGCATTGTCTTTATGGAAAGCAGTTGAAGAATATCTATATGAACAATTAAAAGAGTTTGGAGCAGATAGAAAAGCACTAGACCCAACTAGAATATTAAGAGTACCTGGAAGTATTAACTCAAAATCTAATACTAAAGTTAAAGTTATAGAAGAATTTAACTATATGTATGATTTAAGAGAAATACAAGAGGGATATCTACCAGAACTTACAGAGAGTAAGCAAAAGAAAAAAGGTAGACCAAGAAAGAAAGTATTTATATACAGAGAAAGAAGTCTATACCATGCTAGAATACAGGATATTATAAAACTATGCGAGTTAAGGAAATATAAATTAAAAGGACATAGAGAATTCATATTATTTCTCTATAGATATTATCTGTGCTATTTCCTAGATGACGTTGAGAAAGCATTAGATGATACTTTAGAACTTAATAGTATGTTTATACCTCCACTACAAGAAAGGGAGGTTATATCAGCAACTAGGAGTGCAGAAACTGTTTATCAAAAGAAGGACAAGCAGTATAAGTATAAAAATGAAACTCTTATTGATTTATTGAATATATCAGAAGAAGAACAAAGAGAAATGATTACAATAATATCAAATACAGAATATAAAAGAAGAAACAACGAGTATAACAAAAAGAAATATCATGATAAATTAAAAATAGAGGGTAAAATAAGTGAAAAAGAAAAGATATCACAAAGAAGGGAAAAAATAAAAGACCTTTTGGCCGAAGGTCTTAAAAGAAAAGATATATTATTACAACTGGATATATCTCTTAAAACTTACAAACGTGATATAAGTTTTTTAAAAGAACAGGGTTTAATATAACCTTGTTCTTTTGTATTATAAGGCATTTGTCTAGACAAAGTCTAGACATTTTACGAATATACGAACAAAAATAGGGGGGTCAAATTTTTTCAGCTTGTATTAGGGTACTTTAGTACCTGTTCTGGGTTTGTAGGATTAGTATATGAACTTATCTCTATTCCAACCCTTTTAGGGGGGTCAAATTTTTTCAGCTTGTATTAGGGGTACTTTAGTACCTGTTCTTACGATGGGGGTATCGACTAGCTTCATGGTATGAACTTACAGGGTCATTATCGCTATATTGTGCTATAATCTACACCTGGCATTATATTTTACGCAGCATTATATTTTACGCAAGAGGTGAGGCTATCTATGGATAAGGAATTACAACGAGATATAACTTTAGAAAAAATAAGACAAGACTTAGCTGGTGCTATACTGGATATTGGAGAAATAAAATATTATATAAAATCTTTAAATAAAGATTTAGAAGAAATAAAACAGAGCCAGGAAGTATTCCAAAAATTAGTTATGGAACAAATAGAAAAAATAAATCCTAATGTTAAAGATATCAAAAGAAGTATTTATAGGGTTGAACGAGCAACTGCTGAAAATTGGTCTGATATAGCAGATTTAAAACAAAAGGTTGATTAAATTATATAGGAGTAAGTTTTTGTTACTTGCTCCTATTATTATAATATTTATCTAAATTACAAAGGTATTATGATAGTATTACCGAATTGTATTATAAAGGTATTACTAAAGTAACATGGGGTGTATTTGTATGAATAGAGAAGATTTTAAAGGCCTTTCGGATATTGAAAGAGTAGATTTTTTTATGTCTGAATATAGAGAAGGGAATTTACATAGTGATATAGTTAAAAAGCATGGATTAGCTAAAAATACTGTAGCTGATACATTTAAACGTAATGGGTATTTATATAATAAATCTATAGGGCAATATGTGTTACAAAAGTGTGACGAAAGTGTTGCAACTATAGAGTGTTTAGAAAGTAATACAAAAGTAATACCCAATAAAGCAGTAGTACAAAAGAGTTATAATGATGTTACTTTAAAGGCTGAAATGATAAATACTATCTCCTGGGTAAAAGAGCAGCAAGAAAAACAACAGGAACAAGAACAATTATTTGAATGGATTAGAAAGCAAATTAATAATGAAAATATCATAGAAGTATGTAAGTTAGAGATAGATGAACAAGCTACAAAAGGAGAAGTTGTGGGAAGGACATTTAAGGCCTATAGTGATGTACTAGACAAGTTTAATAAATTTTGTGAAGGATATACATATAAGAAACAGGATATATTAAGCCAAGCTTTACTAGAGTTTTTAAATAAATACGATGGTTAATAAAAACTACTATTAATACATATAAATGCTATTACAGGGCAAATGGCGAAGAAATAGAGGCATTGTAGAGGTGGTTATATGGAGATAAAGAATAATCTTAAAAGCATTAGACATACGGAGCATGAAATGGATAGAAAGGACTTTGCAGAACATATAGGAGTAAAGTTTAAAACCTATTATGCTTATGAAAAAGGAGAAACAAACCCTAGTTTACTTAAAGCAATAGAAATTGCTAAGAAATTAAATAAACATATTGATGAGATATGGTACACCGATTAAGTACCATATTTTATTTTTTATAAATAAAATCCAGTTAGGGTGGAAACATTCCAGTATAGTGTGCATATATTACACTATATTAAGAATTTAAGAGAGGTTTTGATAATGTTATTTGAAACAATGCTATTAACTAAAATTGCTATAGGTGGAGTAGTAGGTTGTGGATTATTAAATGTGCTTTCCAAGGATGAAAGTAGTGGAGAACTAGCTACAAGCAAAATAGGTACTGTAGAGGATTTAAAAGGTTTAATAGGTGATAATGGCCTAAGACTAGGTAAGAAAATTCAACTTAATGAGGGAAAGACTAGGGAGCATATTATAGTTTGTGGTGCTACAGGGGAAGGGAAAACGACAAGTTTATTTTATCCTAACTTACTAACTTCAGATATACAAGGAAGTATAGTTGTAATAGACCCTAAGGGTGAACTTTATAGAGATACTTCACGATTCCAGGAGAGCATAGGGAGAACTCCTATACTATTTAATCCTTTAAGTCCCTTTGATAGTGCTAAATACAATCTACTAGCAGAGTGCAGAACTACATCAGAGGTTGTGGAGTTAGCACAGACAATATTATTAAACTCTTCTAAAGCTTTGGAGTTACAAAGTGGAACAAAAGCAGGAGGGATTGAGTGGCTTAATATGAGTTTACCTTTATTCGTATCAGCCTTGATATATGTGAAGTCAAAGGGAAGTCCAATAGATACCATTACAAGTGCAGCAAGATTAGTTATAAATCATGGAATAGAGGACTTAGATACTTTGTTAAGTAATTCAGATGAAGAGGAAGTTAGAGAACAATTCAATATATTTAAATCATGCTTAGAAAGCCCTAAAACAGCAAGTAGTATAAAAGTAACACTAAATAGTAGCTTACAGTTATTCATGGATAATAATATAATCCAATCTAGCAGTAGAACGGACTTTAATGCAAAGATGTTAAGGGATAAGCCTATATGTCTTTATATCAGCTATCCAGAGCATAAAAGCAACTATTTAAGCCCTTATATGGCAACATTCTTTACCCAATTAATAAATCAGCTAATGGAAACTAAAGGGCAATCAATAACTTTCCTTTGTGATGAATTTGCAAATATTGGAATGATTAACGGATTCACAACTATCATAAGCACTTGTAGAAGTAGAATGATAGGTTTTTTAATATGTCTCCAATCTACAAGTCAGCTTGTCCAAGTATATGGGAGAGATAATGCAAAGGCCATATTAAATAACTTAAAAACTAAATGTGTATTGCCTTCTATAACAGATATTGAAACACTGAATTATATAAGTGACATCCTAGGAGACACTCAAATAACCCTTAAGAACACATCTAAAAACAAAAGTAACACTACAGATAGCTACAATACATCTAAGAAAAGATTATTAAGTACAGATGAAATCAGAAGGCTAGGTAGTGATGAAATATTAATAATACCTCATAACAGACAACCTTTCTTAGATAAGCAGAATTTATATTATGTAAATAAAAAATACACATCAAGAGTAAGCCCAATAAGATAAAAATTAAATTATCAGTGCCACTTATGGCTACGAAGATTTTTATTATAGACTGAAAATTTAATAGTTAGTCAAGCCGAGCTGCAGGAGTAAACACCAGTAACAATAAATTAAAATCAAGCTTATTTGTTTCAATAGGTAAATGAAGGTTGTGTCATAGGGCTAAAGGTTAGAAGGTTGATGAAAGAATTTGTGTAACTTACTACGCATTTTTGCAAAATGCTGTAAGCCACAGGGGAAACCCCTTTGGAAACCCCATAAGCTATAACTCAAAAGTGAGGTGTAAATATCATGTTTAAAAAGATATGGAAGAAACTTAATACAAGATATTACCACATAAGTGAGGACAAAATGATTGAATTTGGTGAGGCATTTGAAAGAGAAATAAGAAAAGAATATGAGGATAAAATAAACAATCTACAGGAGCAGATGAAGAGGCAACAAGTTTATTTATGTAAATTAGAAAAAGATAATAGCTCATTAGTTACTAGTAACGATATATTAAAAAATAAAATGCAAATATTGGAGATAGAACTAGAAGAAAGTAAATATAAAAACAAGTCTAAAGGGAAAGAAAATAAAAAACATAAAGACCTAGCAGCAGAAATTTTCGGAGGTTAGAAAATTGAATTTTGCTATCTTTAGAATCGGTAATAAATTTAAATCTATACAAGAGGTTAAAGGCTTTGAAAGGCATACAGAAAGAAAGCAGTATACACCTAATGCAAACCTTAATATAGAAAATGAAATACTGATAGGTAGCACTAATATAGCAGAGGATGTTGAAAGATACATTGAAGGAATAAAGCTAAGAAAGAATGGAGTACTAGCAAGAGATTTATTATTAACTACAAGTCCAGCATTCATGCAGGAGGCAACAGAGGAGCTTAAGGAAGAGTGGATTAACAGGAATATTGAATGGCTTATAAAAGAGTTTGGGAGTAATATCATTTATGCAGCACTACACAAGGACGAAACCACATGGCATATACATTGCCTCTTGGTACCTAAATTCTATGATTCTAAAAGGGGTAGATATACTCTAAGCAATAGGAACTATTTTAACGGAAAACTGGCATTATCAGAGTGGCAAGATAAGTACTCTAAGACTATGGAGGAGTTTGGACTTAATAGAGGTTTAAAATGGTCTAAAGCTAAACATACAGACATTAAGACATTCTACAACCTAGTAAATAAAGAATTTAAGGAAAATGAGATAGATTCACTATGTGCTAAGGCTAAGAATGGAGAACTGTTAAGTATAAAGGTTAAGAGCTTACAAAAGACCTTAAATATATATAAAAACTATAACCAAAAGAGTGAAGAGGAGAAACAAGAAATCAAGAAACAGAATATAAACCTCTTCAACCAAGTAAAGGATATAAAAAAAGATAAAGAGATATTCAAAGAGTGCATAAAGACCATGTCAGACCTCTACAAGATACCACAGGAGCATATAAAAAAGGTATTAAACTATGTAACTGATAAGGCAACAGATAAGGAAAAAGGGAAAGATTTAGAGCTTAGTAAAAATAATTAAAAGCGAAGTGTAAGCTTATAGATTCCCTTTCCCCTTAATAACATATCCTAACCTAAATAAAATAATGATACAGGTGGCTTTGCCAAAATTTTTTATTAAAAATTTGAACCTGTATAATTATTTGATTAAGGTTATAGAGTAGCTAAGGGGGAAAGGAGCAGTCTGTATTATCATACCTCTATTAACTTTGAAAGGTGGTAGCCGATACCCCTATTAATCTATTGGAGGGTAAGTTTGAAAAAAGTAAAAGTTAAATTTACCAATAATGATAAAGAGTATCTTTTTACTAATGCAGAGGTTAGAAAAGGAATAGATTTAAGAAACAGTAAGGATATAATGTTTAGAGCTAATAGTAGTTATAAACTCTTAGAAAAGTACTACAAGGAAGCTAAAATAAGAGGTTACAAATATACATTTAAAGAATACTTAGATGCTGAAAGAATTAGTTATGTGGAAATGCCTAACATGATACTAGATATTAGTGAAATCCAGAGCTTAGCAATAGGGAATAATTATTACTATGATAATGAGAAGAAAGAAATATATGTAATTGAGTTAATAAAGAATAAGAAAAAGTCCTATGAAACTAAATTTATAGAGCAGTTAGATAATAAAATATTTGAATGGACTAGAAAAAAGATTGATTATGCAGAGGAAGTAAATTGTAATCTTGTAGCTTATAAAGAGAATGAGGATGATTGTGATAATATAAAGAAATTATATAAGATAAATAATAAATATAAAGTGATAGAAACAAATGAAGATACTGAATATCTGGAAGTTATATCTAAAGATAAATATAGTATTGAAGAAGTGAAAAAAATGTTTGATGTAAATTTAAAAGAGACAAGTTACTTAGAAGGGTTAAGAGCAGCAGCAGTATCAAATTATATTAATAATAACCAAAATAAGTTTAATATAAAAGTATGTGAAAGTGAATTTGTACTAGAAAGATAATAATTCACATATTGCAAAGAAAGAGTAGGTGTAAATCTACTCTTTTTTATTGCCTTTTATATTTATAATAAATTAGTCATTAGGAATATACTTACCCTTCTTGATAGCCTGTATTAATTTAGTGGAGCTATCATATTTAAGAGCAGTTTTCCTAATACCTATATCATTAATACTCTTTGATATCTCTTCAACTTGTTGCCTATTATACTTCTTAGGCTTTTTCCCTTTGCCATTTTTAACTATATGGTATCCAGTATCGCAAATAGAAATAGAGTAAGGGAATAAAAGTTTTTGCTTGTTATAAAAGTTTACTATATCAATAATATCCTGTTTTTTAATAAGAACATATTCACCATGAATTAAATTATACAATTCATTGTCCATTTTAAACACCTACCTTGTTTTCTTTTACAGTAAAGGAAAACGGTTGAAATGTAAATATAATTTATTTTTAATCGGCAGGGATATAATCAATTAAAGTTGATAAATTACACTTAAATACATTACATAATTTTATAAGCGTATCGATTTTTATACTGGAAATATCCTCCTCTTTATAGAGTTTATTAATAGAGTTACGACTCAATCCAGACATTTTCATAAGTTGAGAAATATCATCTACCTTATGTTCAGCCATCAATATTCTTAAATTACATTTAATCACTTAATCACCTCATTTATTAATATATAGTATTAAAATTTAACTCTATAAGGTTAAAAATACATTGTAATTCACTTTACAGGGTGGTATAATGTGGTCATAGAGTTAATAAATAACATTATATCATTAATTTTACAATAAGGAAATCAGTAGAGATAACACACGACAAAGTGAAGTCTAGATAACATAGGCTGCATTTAATTTCGCAGATTCAATAAAATATTTAGGAAGAAGGGATAAAATGTCTAATGATAAATTAATACAAATAGTAAATGAACTTGGAGCAAATAACGTAGTAAAGCTAAGAAGTAAGATAGAAAAAATAAAGAATAATAATGATTTTAGCAAATTAAAAAAAATACTAGAGATAAATTAGTTAGAGTTTATAAATAATTAAGGTTATAACAAAAAGTACATATACAAAGATGAAAGTACAGAGGAATAAAGAGTATCTAAGAAAGTTTTACTTAATTAAAATCTATAAGATATATTGGAATCTATGATAAAGGAGTATGCGACATATGGTCATGTACTCTTTTACTATATCTATAAATAAGACATTCATTTATCATATGTAATTAAAAAATATAAAAGTCGAAAAAAGACTGAATATGTAGAATGAAAAGTATTTCCCATAATAGAATTTAAGAGGATAAAAGTGATAAATTTTATTATTAAATGAGAATAAAGGGTAAGAAAAATAAAATATATAGTAAAATAGAGATAATATGGAGAAATAGGAGATATTATGGGGATAAAATTAAAAAAGAGCATAGTAACATAGTAATAAAGTTATGTAGCCAAAAAATAATAAATGATAAAGAAATATGAGGTTTAATATACCTTTCTAAAAGTAAAAAAATATTAATATAAATCACAAAATACTAGCACTCTGAAAACTAAGATATAAAAAGTTGCAAAAAAAAATATTTTATATAGGATTTAACTTAATTGGTAGTGTATAGACATTGAAAATACTAGCCTAGAGTATATTTGCTTTAATTATGTATACATAATAGTGAATTTAAATTCACTAAGAAATAAATTTTAAATAAGGGGAAAGGAGTGGTGCTAATATATGCAAATAACAGAAGAAGAAAAAAAGATAATTGATAGCTTATTAAAGAGAGTTACACAAAGATATAAGGATATTCTTGAAGAGTTTATAATGGAGCGTATAGATGAAGGACAGAGTATAAAGACAATTGAAAGCTATGGGTCAGATATAAGACAGTTTATAGAATATCT
>NZ_LFVU01000019.1 GCF_001047375.1 Clostridium cylindrosporum DSM 605 | reverse complement strand
CTCCTGGCACACGGCTTAGAAGGCCGTTGCTCTATCCAACTGAGCTAAAGGCGCACATTTTGGAGCGGGTGATGGGGATCGAACCCACACAACCAGCTTGGAAGGCTGGGATTCTACCATTGAACTACACCCGCATATTTGGAGCGGAAGACGAGATTCGAACTCGCGACGTTCACCTTGGCAAGGTGACGCTCTACCACTGAGCCACTCCCGCATAATTGGTGCGGATGGAGGGACTTGAACCCCCACGTCATGGACACTAGATCCTAAGTCTAGCGCGTCTGCCAATTCCGCCACATCCGCATGTGGTTAATTTAATTATTTCACCATAACTGGTGAGCCACCAGGGAATCGAACCCTGGACACCATGATTAAAAGTCATGTGCTCTACCGACTGAGCTAGTGGCTCAAAATGGCTGGGCTAGTAGGATTTGAACCTACGCGTGCGGGAGTCAAAGTCCCGTGCCTTACCGCTTGGCGATAGCCCAATAAATGGGGTGGATAATGGGATTCGAACCCACGGCCTCCAGAGCCACAATCTGGCACGCTAACCAACTGCGCTATACCCACCATGTTAAGTTAAATGGTGCGCCTTAAGAGATTCGAACTCCTGGCACACGGCTTAGAAGGCCGTTG
>NZ_LFVU01000018.1 GCF_001047375.1 Clostridium cylindrosporum DSM 605 | reverse complement strand
GTGTAGCTGACTGATACTAATAGATCGAGGGCTTAATCTTGATTAAGTTCAAAAAGAATGCTGTGCAGTTTTGAAAGAACCAAGTTTTTTCAAATGCATGAAGTGATGATGGCAAAGAGGATACACCCGTTCCCATTCCGAACACGAAGGTTAAGCTCTTTAACGCCGATAGTACTAGTCTGGAGACGGACTGGGAGGGTAGGAAGTCGCTTCGTAACATGCGGATGTGGCGGAATTGGCAGACGCGCTAGACTTAGGATCTAGTGTCCATGACGTGGGGGTTCAAGTCCCTCCATCCGCACCAAAGTAAGACACCAAATATATGGTGTCTTTTTTTATGCCCTTTTTTAATTATATATAAATAACTTCCTTTAAAAGCTATTCATTATAGAATGGCTTTTTTATTTTTTGTCCATAACTATATTATAGATAGAGAGTTATTATTGAATTTATTCCCGTAGGGGGATGATCTAGATTTAAAATAAGCAAAACACTATAATATAAGTAGGTTTCAGCTCTTAAGAAATACTTATTAAAGCATTTATATGTACAACAACTAACCCTAGCACGTCATACTATTTAAATACAAGGTATAGTGAGGTATTTTAAGTATTGTTGACATAATCTAGCTAAAGTAGGTTAAATAATAATATTAAGTATTAAAGGTCGTGGTAAGATATATCTTGTCGACGCGAGAGCGAAGACAACAAAACAAATTAAAAAAGTTTAAAAGTAACTGTTGACAAGCAAGTCAATTACTGATAAACTAATCAAGTACTTTGGTCATTGAAAACTAAACAGTAACTATAGCGA
>NZ_LFVU01000017.1 GCF_001047375.1 Clostridium cylindrosporum DSM 605 | reverse complement strand
AATGGCAAAGGCAACATTTGAAAGAAATAAGCCACACGTTAATATCGGAACAATAGGTCACGTTGACCACGGTAAGACAACTCTTACAGCAGCTATAACAACAGTTTTAGCACAAACAGGTGGTGCGCAAGCACAAGATTACGGCGCAATTGATAAGGCTCCAGAAGAAAGAGAAAGAGGAATCACAATCAACACTGCACACGTAGAATACGAAACAGAAACAAGACACTATGCACACGTTGACTGTCCAGGACATGCTGACTATGTAAAGAACATGATCACAGGAGCAGCACAAATGGACGGAGCAATCCTAGTATGTTCAGCAGCAGATGGACCAATGCCTCAAACAAGAGAGCATATCCTACTAGCTAGACAGGTAGGGGTACCATACATCGTAGTATTCCTAAACAAAGCTGACATGGTAGATGATCCAGAACTAATCGAACTAGTTGAAATGGAAATCAGAGAACTACTAAGCGAATATGAATTCCCAGGAGATGATACTCCAATCGTAGTAGGATCAGCACTTAAGGCACTTGAAAACCCAGCAGATGCAGACGCAGCAGGATGTATCCATGAGCTAATGGCTAAGGTTGACGAGTATATCCCAACACCAGAAAGAGCAACAGACAAGACATTCCTAATGCCAGTAGAAGACGTATTTACAATCACAGGTAGAGGAACAGTTGCAACAGGAAGAGTAGAAAGAGGAATTCTAAAGGTAGGAGACGAAGTAGAAGTAGTAGGCCTAGCTGAAGAAACAAGAAAGACAGTAGTAACTGGAGTAGAAATGTTCAGAAAGCTACTAGACCAAGCACAAGCAGGAGATAACATCGGAGCACTACTAAGAGGTGTAACTAGAGATGATATCGAAAGAGGTCAAGTACTAGCTAAACCAGGATCAGTAGTAGCACACAAGAAGTTCGAAGGTCAAGTATACGTACTTAAGAAAGAAGAAGGAGGAAGACATACTGCATTCTTCAACGGATACAGACCACAATTCTTCTTCAGAACAACAGACGTAACAGGATCAATCGCACTACCAGACGGTGTAGAAATGTGTATGCCTGGAGACCACATCAACATGAACGTTGAACTAATTAACTCAATCGCAATGGAAGATGGACTAAGATTCGCGATCAGAGAAGGTGGAAGAACAGTAGGGGCTGGAGTTGTTTCATCAATATCAGCTGAATAATT
>NZ_LFVU01000016.1 GCF_001047375.1 Clostridium cylindrosporum DSM 605 | reverse complement strand
TCCTTATATAATCTGGCATTCTTCTTACCTCCACTATTGTTTCATCCCTTAGCACTATGTATTCTATAATCGCTCTATAATTAATCTAAAACCTTATTACCATGGATGTTATATTATCCCTACCACCATTTCTTAATGCCCTATTAACTAATAAATTAGAAATAAAACTAGTATCCTCATTAACACTTAGTATATCTAAAATTTCATAGTCACTTAACATATCACTTAGTCCATCACTACATATTAAAAATACGTCATTCTTTTGAATATTAGTTTCATCATATACCTCAGCTTCCATTATCCCTTCACTATATGACATTCCAAAATACCTTGATAGAAGGTTTCTTCCTCTATGCGTCTTTGCTTCTTCCCTTGTTATGAGTCCTATCTCTACCATTCTTTCAGCCTCTGTATGATCATTATTTATTTGTGTAAGAGTATTATCCCTAAGTAGATAAAGTCTACTATCACCTAAATTCATAGCTATTGCCTTATTCTTATACACAGCTAGTCCAGCAAAGGTAGTGCCCATTCCTCGACTGCCTTCATCAAAGGATTCTTCATAAATAAAACGATTTGTTTTCTCAACATAAGTTTCCATTCTCTCAGCTAAATTCTCTATACTTTCAATACTATTTACTATATTTTTATGGAATCTTTTTAGTTCATTTACTGCTATGAAAGAAGCTATTTCCCCTGCATTTTCTCCCCCCATGCCATCACACACAGCAAATATACATTCTTCATATTCATGTCTTATACTAACCTGATAATTTCCTCTTTGATATTCTTCCATTATGATACCATTTATATAAAAGTTATCCTCATTATTATCTCGTATAAGTCCAACATTTGTTGAAACCGATGCATCTACATAGCACATATAATCACCCCTTTCAAAAGGTAAAAAATAAAGACTCTCTCTTTTACTTTAACTAACTCGCGAAATATTTCTTGAAGTAAAAGGAAATCATACGTCTATAATAAATATTTTAACAAAAAATTTAATAGCAAACTATAATTTAATAAGATTTCAATTATTTACTATGTTCATATAAATAAAAAAAATCCCCTGAACAAAACTGTATAGGGGTGATAAAAACTTGGTTTATAAAATTGTCTTTGTGTCAATACTCGTAATATAAACATATAAATGTAGAAAAAAGGAGGGTTAATTTATGAAAATAAGAAGAAAATATAAAAAGCTTACTAAGTTAGGCCTAACTATAATACTATTAACAGGTGCCATTATATTAGCATTAATAGCTGTATTAATATTTGGTATGTAAAGC
>NZ_LFVU01000015.1 GCF_001047375.1 Clostridium cylindrosporum DSM 605 | reverse complement strand
ACACACAAAATTATTGTACGCTCGCTATAGTTACTGTTTAGTTTTCAATGACCAAGTGTTTTATTATTGTAAAACATAATTTTCATTTTGTCAACTATGTTTTTCAATTTTATCTTGTGAAGCTAAGTTTTTCTTTCGCTTCATCACCGGTTGTCCCCGGCGACAAGATATATCTTACCATGGTAGAGAATATGAAGTTTCTTATAATAATGACTATAACTAATTTACACTATATACTTTAAGGTTTTACACTATAATACTCCCTTTTACTATAGTTGACATACTAGGTTAAGTTGTTATGTATAATGAAGGTTTTTTTCATAAATATGTAAAATATCTTATACTAATATCTCTTTACTTAGGTTCTATTTATACTTACCTTCTTCCTTAAAGATGTTATATATATATATATAAGGATGTTAATAATTATATTTTATTAACATCCTTTAACTTGTTATATTCTATTTCGTTTTTTTATTTTGAAAATAATTAGGCATGAGAGCATTCCACACATAATTCCTAGAATCGCCCCCCCTATTACATCTGTTGGATAATGAACATATAAATATAGTCTAGAGAAAGCTATAACACTTGCAGCTATAAATGCAACTACTCCAAACCTTTTATTAAAATTCCATATTATAGTAGCCGCTGTAAATGATGACATACTATGTCCCGATGGAAAAGAGAATCCACTTGGAGAAGGAATAAGTATAAGAACATCATTTACATTAAAGGGGCGAATTCTTCCTATAAGTGGCTTTAATATTACTTCCCCAATAACAAGTGATAAAGTTAATGCAATTAGAAGTGTTACGCCATATTTCCTATGCTTAGAAGTAAGTATAAATATTATTGCAATTATAATCCAAAGCATTCCATTGTTAGCTATACTGCTAATAAAAGGCATAACCTTATCCATAAGGCTATTACTAAAGTTTTCATGTATGAAATTAAGAATAGTGTTATCTATATTTTGAATAAAATCCATTGTCTCACCTTCCTATGTATATTGTATATAATTATATATTACATAATTATATTTTAACTTATTTTACTAACTTCATATATTATAGATTAAAACTTCTAATATTTAAATTAAAAAAAGGCAAGAAATTAATATCTCTTGCCTTCTTCGTATATTAAATAATAGTATTCATTAAAAACAATAAACTAAAAAGTATAGTTAGTTACTTTGCCAGCCATTTTTAGTAATTGATTGCTTCTTAGCTGTTCTATTATGATTTTTAGCTTCTTCACTTGTAATAGGAGTTTGGTAGTTACACTTTTCCATTCTGGCTCTTTTGTTATCTGGTTGACTGTCCTTAGTCATAACTTTCCCTCCTTAAAAATATAAATTTATGAACTTATAGACTAATTCCTAGCCTAAAATACGCATCAACCTCTGTTCTTATTTTGTATTTCTGGAACAGGAGCTACATCATTTTTAGGGAACTTTTGTTTCTTGTTACTTTCAGTTCCATGTGGATCTGATGGATCTGGTCTTCTCATACCTTTTTTAGCCATTTCATTCACATCCTTAAATAAATTTAATTAATACTTACACTTATATTATTAGAAAAATCAACAAATTATATTCTTTATGCTTGCATGTAATTATTAGAATATAATCTTCTATAACTTAGATATCACTAACATATTTACCTATTTAACTTTACTTATATATTTAAAATTTAGGATTCAAAAAAATAAATGCCACTTAAAATAAATGATAAACATTTATTTTAAGTGGCTAGAGCTAAAAATTCAGCCCCATGTAACCTAACTGGTGATATATCCTAGGATGATTTAATAATCATGTTGTAATCTTAACTCTTCTATAGTTGAATTGCTTAAGTTTACCCACTCCAAGGCAATCGCCCCCTAAAATTCATTGCATAATAATGCAACTTTTTTATTTAGTTTACATCCTTAATATAAATGATAAACATCTATATTAAGTGGCTAGAGCTAAAAATTTAACCCTGCGTAACCTAATAGGTGATGTACCCTAGTATGATTTAATAATCATATTGTGTTCCTAAATTTTCAATAGTTGAATTGTTTAAGTTCACGTGCTCCAAGGCAATCGCCCCCCAAAATTTATTGCATAGCAGTAGGCAACTATCTTCTGCTTGGCTAGGCCTAATAAATAAATGTAAACATTTATTCTTTCTAGGTAGAACTAAGTAATTAATTCTACCCTAACCTATCTGGTGCTCTGCCCTATGGGTGATTTATATAATCATTTTGTGTTCCTAAATCTCCTCTTACGATATCATTTAGATTCACTGTTACCATTGGGAATCGCCTCCTAAAGTTTATTGCTTTTTACTTTGCAACTTCTTTTGTTTAGCTTACATTCTTATTATGTCATTTTAAAAAGTTTCTATGCACATTTTTTAAAAAATTTTTTAATGTATATTTTCTTCTCAGAAATATAAAGACCTATTAGAGTAAGAAGTGAACCTATAATAGCTATCCATGTAATATTTTCATTTAAAATAATAGCAGAAGCAACAATAGTAATAACAGGTGACATATATATATATACGCTAGTCTTAACTGCTCCAAGTATTCCTATTACAAAATTCCATATAACAAAACATGCAGCTGAAGCTCCAAGACCTAAATAAACTATATTGAGTATATTAGGTATATAAGTAAAGTCTTTCAAACCTAAATTAAAATCAAAAAAGAATAGTGTGGGTATAATAAATATTATTCCATAGAAAAAGGTTCTACGCGTGTAGTGGATTGTATTATAGTTAAAGCTAGTTATTTTTTTCATTAAAATTGAGTAGAATGCCCAAACTAGTGCTGCAAGTGTAGCTAATATATCTCCTAAAGGATTTAACTTTAAAAGATAATTACCATTAAAAGCTACTAAGGCTATCCCTATGATAGCTGCCGCAAAACCTATAAAAAAACGCATACGTAATTTTTCTCCATCTAGAAAGACATGGGCTAATAGTGCAGTAAATATTGGTGCTATAGAAATAATAATTCCTACATTAGATGCAAAGGTATATGTAAGTGCTATATTTTCTAGTAGGAAGTATAGTGTTACTCCACATAAACCAGCTCCTGCAAAGTATGCTTCTTCCTTCCAACTTTTAAACTTCAAAAAGCCAGGCTTAATTATGAAAAGTGCAATATAGCCAATTACAAATCTCAAAAATAATATTTCTATAGGGGAAAAGCTATTTAATAAAACCTTTGTTGATATAAAGGTTGTCCCCCAAACCACTATGGTAATTGCTGCAAGAATATGACCCATAGTTACTTTTGAATTATTCATAAGCGATATCTCCTTATAATTATTTATCCGATAGCTAACTGCCACTAATACCCCTACTTCTATAAGCTGTGGTATAAATGTCACTAAGCTCCTGGATAAGGACTTCTAAAAATCAGTGAGAGTTAAAAAAACTGATTTAAGAATTCTGTTTATGTACTATGCTTAATTTAAATTTAAACATAAAAAAAGACAATCTTATGATTGTCTTTTGATGGAGCGGGTGATGGGGATCGAACCCACACAACCAGCTTGGAAGGCTGGGATTC
>NZ_LFVU01000014.1 GCF_001047375.1 Clostridium cylindrosporum DSM 605 | reverse complement strand
ACACACAAAATTATTGTACGCTCGCTATAGTTACTGTTTAGTTTTCAATGACCAAGTGCTTTATTATTGTAAAACATAATTTCAATTTTGTCAACTATGTTTTTCAACTTTATTTTCTCAAGCAAATTTTTCTTTTTGCTTCATCGCCGTTTGTTCCTGGCGACATAAATTATTATATTAAATTATTATATATATGTCAACAATAATTTATAAACTTTTTTAAAAAATATTTTAGATTGTTTATAAAACCTTTATATTACTAGGTTTACATCAACTTAATTTTAAAAAGCTGCTGATAATTTACCTTAATCAGCAGCTTGAAAATTAACTTTTAGGAAATACACATGATTATAATAACAAGGTTATTATATCACTGACAGCCTCTTCTAGATTAGACTAACTTATATTAAAGTACTTCTTACTCAAGATATAATTCATGTTTTCTCTTAAGTTTTATTCTTAATATCTACTTTTTAATCTCTACAGCGGCAATTATTTCTTCTGTTTCTTACAGGGCAATTAGTATTTTCCCTTCCATCATTAGATACTACTCTTTCTGGACCTGTTGAAGCCTTTCCTACTACAATTACGAATTCACGTCCATCTTCCCTTGGTGAAACTTCAAATTGGTAAAAACCTTTGCAATCACAAATTGTATGAGCTATTCCTTGTAGTCCTCTATTACTTCTTCTTACTAGCTTAACAAGAGCAAATGGTACTCCATTACCTCTACTGTCTATTACTCTTCCCCATATTCTAACTGATTGTCTGTTACTATCTTGAACTCTAACATTAGCTTTAATCTCACTATCATTATCTCTTACACGTACATCTACGCTATTTCCTACTATATCGGAATTATTGCGTCTTCTATCACAGTCGTGTCTTCTATCATTATCATGTCTTCTATCACAGTCATGTCTTCTATTACTTTCATATCTTCTTTCATCCTCAAAGTCTCTTTCGCCATCGTAATCTCTTTCACTTTCAAAATCTACATCATTGTCATAATCTCTTTCATCATCAAATCTTACATCATCAAATCTTACATCATCAAACATTTATAATACTCCTCCTATTTAAAAACATTTATTTAATATCTGTTAGGACAATTTGTATTTTCTCTTCCATCATTTGATACTACTCTTTCTGGACCTGTTGAAGGTTTACTTACTATAATCAAAAATTCTCGTCCATCTTCTCTTGGTGAAACTTCAAATTGATAGAAGCCTTCACAATCACATATTGTGTGGGCTATTCCTTGAAGTCCTCTACAAGTTACCTTCACAAGTTTAACAAGAGCAAATGGCACTCCATTACCCCTACTATCTAAAACTCTTCCCCATATTCTAACTGATTGTTCGTGTTTATCCTGTACTCTAATATTAGCTTTGATTTCGCTATCATTTTCTCTTACACAAATATCAATATTGTTTCCTATGATATCTGAATTATCATGTCTATCTCTATCACATCTATCTCTATCGTGTCTGTCTCTATCACATCTATCTCTATCGTGTCTGTCTCTATCACATCTATCTCTGTCATCTCTGTCTCTATCACATCTATCTCTGTCATGTCTGTCTCTATCACATCTATCTCTGTCATGTCTGTCTCTATCACATCTATCTCTGTCATGTCTGTCTCTATCGCATCTATCTCTGTCATCTCTATCTCTATCTCTATGATCTCTGTCTCTATCATATCTGTCACTTTCAAATGATTCTTCTGCTCCTAAAATAAAGTCTTCTCTAAACTCATTATGAAATTCATGAGCAATATCTTGTTCTGATCTATGCCTTCTACAACGACATCTTCTTCTAAAGCATGGAGAAATTCTAAAACAGTTATTTCTTCTATTTCTAGAACACATTTTAATACCCCCTATAATATTAAAAATATTTTAAAGGCATTATGCCTTTAATTAGCTTTCATTAACAACTACCTTATATCTATCTATATCATCATCATCAATAACATTAAATTCATAGAATCCTCTGTAATTAGTAATAGTTTCAGCTATACATTTAGATTCACATCTTGAAATCTTAACTAGACTTACCTTTACACCTTCGATTCCTCTTCCTCTTGAGTCTCTTATCTGTCCACTTACTGTAATTTCATTAACTCTTCTAACCATTAAATTAGTTTGTATTTCACTGTCATCCTCTCGAAGATTAAATCTAGTGCTATTTCCAAATATATGATTATCTACTGATTGTCTTAAAATTACATTATGAAATCTATTTTCTCTGCAACTACTTCTTTTAGAACAGTGATTTCTTCCTCTTCTTCTATTGCAATTAAGCAGGCTGTCTGAACCACAAATATTCCTTTTACACATCTATCTCCCCCCTAATGTAGAGAAATCCTCTCTGCCTTCTTTACACTGTAATAATATTCATAACCTTGCATTTGTGTTACATAAAACCTTAAATTATGTAAAATAAAATTTGATTAGTGACTAAAACATGTTTATATTGAAATACTAATTAATAGGCTTTAAACCTAACTTTCACCTATAAGCCTTTATTTTTTTTATTTATTAGTTTAAAATTAAATAAAATGCCGAACTACCTAGGTAGAAATTAGTAAATTATATTGGAGAGGTATATATATTATGTCAACTGAAATGAATTCATCTAATTTTATAAGAAACATAATTATGGAAGATTTAGAAAGTGGAAAACATAAAGAAATCATTACTCGTTTCCCACCTGAGCCAAATGGATATTTACATATTGGTCATGCAAAGGCTATAGTACTTAACTTTGAGCTAGGTGATGAGTTTAATGGAAAGACTAACCTAAGATTCGATGATACTAATCCTGTTAAGGAAGATACCGAATATGTTGAATCTATAAAGGAAGATGTTAAGTGGTTAGGATTCGATTGGGACAATCTTTTCTTTGCATCTAATTACTTTGAGGAAATGTACAATAGAGCTCTTATCCTTATTAAGAAAGGAAAGGCCTATGTATGTGATTTAACACCTGAGGAAATGAGAGAGTATAGAGGCTCATTAACTGAACCAGGTAAAGAAAGCCCTTATAGAAATAGAAGCATAGAAGAAAATCTTGAGTTATTTGAAAAAATGAAAAACGGAGAATTTAAGGATGGAGAAAAGGTTTTAAGGGCTAAAATTGATATGTCTTCTCCTAACATCAACATGAGAGACCCTATTATATATAGAATAGCCCATGCTACTCACCATAACACAGGTGATAAATGGTGCATATATCCTATGTATGACTTTGCTCATCCACTTGAAGATGCTATTGAAGGAATTACTCATTCAATTTGTAGTTTAGAGTTTGAAGATCATAGACCACTTTATGATTGGGTAGTTAGAGAATGCCAAATGGAAAGTACACCAAGACAAATAGAATTCGCAAGACTTAATATTACAAATACAGTAATGAGTAAAAGAAAACTTAAACTTCTAGTTGATGAAAATGCAGTAGATGGTTGGGATGATCCTAGAATGCCTACTATATCTGGGCTTAGAAGACGTGGATATACTCCAGAATCTATTAGAAACTTCTGTCGTGAAATAGGAGTTGCTAAGGCTAACTCAACTGTAGATTCAGCAATGCTTGAACACTTTATTAGAGAAGACTTGAGTCCGAAGTCTCCAAGAGCCATGGCTGTTTTAAGACCTTTAAAACTAGTTATTACTAATTATCCTGAGGGAGAAGTTGAAATGCTAGAAATCGAAAATAATCCTGATGATGAATCAGCTGGAAAGAGACTAGTTCCATTTTCAAGGGAAATTTACATTGAAAGTGAAGACTTTATGGAAAACCCTCCTAAGAAATACTTTAGATTATTCCCAGGAAATGAAGTTAGACTAAAAGGTGCTTATTTTGTAAAGTGTAATGATGTTATTAAAGACGAAAATGGCAATGTAACTGAAATTCACTGTACCTATGACCCTGAAACAAAAAGTGGAAGTGGATTTACAGGACGTAAGGTTAAGGGAACAATTCACTGGGTAGATGCATCAAGTGCTGCTCCTTGTGAATTTAGATTATTTGAACCTTTAATCCTTGATAGCGAAAATGAAGAAGATAAGGATAAGCATTTCCTTGAACAAATAAATCCAAACTCAATGGAAATCTTAAATGGATATATTGAACCAAGCGCCAAAGGTGCTAAGGCTCAAGAGAAATTCCAATTATTTAGACATGGATACTTTAATGTTGATCCTAAACTTTCAACAAATGATAAAATAGTATTTAATAGAATAGTATCCTTAAAGAGCTCATTTAAAATTAATAAATAACTAAAAGGCAGGAATCTTCCTGCCTTTTTTATTCTTAAAGTGATATAAACTTATTAAATCTATCTCTTACAATCTCTTCTCCCATAATTTGCATTATAGTATGTAGATCTGGTGTATTATTTCTATGTGCTAGTGCTGATCTAACTGCACCTGCTACATCTGAAACCATTCCCTTAAATGCTTCAGGTTCTTTCTTGTATGCTTTTCTATCAGTTGCATAACCAAGCTCTACTGCAATAGTTTTAAGATTTTCGAACCATGTGTCCTTATCATCATTAAAATTATATGCCTTAGCATATTCTTCAATAACTCTCTTAGCTTCATCTAATTCCATATTCTTTGGAAGTTCAAGATTATCAATTGAATCCTTTTGGAATAATTCATCAAAGAAGAAAAATACCTTTTCACGAACATCATTCCACTTAGCATAGTCCTTTCTAGGCTTTGGACCTTCTTTATCTATGTTGAATATTTTCTTACAATTTTCTTCATTTGAGGTAACTAGATTATACATTTCACTATCATAATCCTTTGACCAGTTAATGTAATAGTCATACACTACATCTGGTTTCATCTTACAAATAACATTTTTACTAACATCATTTAATTTAACTATATCAAATAATGCTCCACTTTTACTCATTTTCTCAAGTTCGACCTTAAAATCCTCATATGAAGCTTCCGGATTTTCATTTCTCCATTCTTCGAAACTTGAGTTTATAATATTTAGAAGATATTCAATAACTGAAACCATTGGATATCCTTCTTCTCTATAATAACTTACAGCACTTTCTGCATCTTTTCTCTTACTTAACTTTCTCTTTGATGAACCATCAAGCTTCATTATTGTTGGTATATGAGCATAGTTTGGTCTTTTAAATCCTAATATATCAAACAATTGTACATGAATAGGAAGTGATGATAACCACTCTTCCCCTCTTATAACATGTGTTGTTCTCATTAAAGCATCATCAATAGCATGTGCAAAATGATATGTTGGAAGTCCATCTGACTTAATAATTACGATATCTTGGTCATTTTCAGGGAATGAAATGTCCCCCTTTATAAGGTCATGAAATTCTACTCTTTTTTCTATATTTCCTGGTGATTTAAGTCTTAATATAAACTTATCCCCATTATCCACATGAGATTTAATATCTTCAAAGCTATTTTCACGGCATTTTGCCCATTTTCCATAGTATCCTGGTGTAGCCTTTATAGATGTTTGCTCTTCTCTTATAGCTGATATCTCTTCTTCAGAACAGAAACATGGATAAGCAAGTCCCTTACTTACTAACTTCTTAGCAAATGTTTGATATATGTCTATTCTTTTACTTTGTCTATATGGACCATAGTTTCCTATTTCCTCTGTTTCAGAAATCATACCTTCACTAAAATTGATACCAAAATTTTTCATAGTTTTAATAGTATCTTCAATTGCACCCTCAACTTCTCTTTTTTGATCTGTATCTTCTATTCTTAAATAAAATACACCATTGCTTTGAGTAGCTAATCTTTCATTAATTAGAGCAGCAAAAACTCCTCCTATATGTTGAAATCCAGTTGGACTTGGAGCATATCTACATACAATACTTCCTTCTGATAAGTCTCTTTCTGGATACTTTTCAATATAGAATTCTGCTGACGTTTTGATATTCGGAAAAAGAATATCTGCTAAAGCTTCATAATTCATAAAAATTTCACCCTACCTTTTGTATTTATTGTTTATAAAAATCAAAAACCCCTCGTCCTAGTATAGGACGAAGGGTTAACTTCGCGGTACCACCTAAATTGGCTATAAGCCCACTTAACACATAATAAGGAATGTCTCCCATAAACCTACTCCAAATTTAATAAAAAGATTAAACTTGATTTTCAGATTATAGCTCCAGAGCTTCTTTCCAAAGGTTAATTTATCAAGATTCCACCATTCTTGACTCTCTATAAAACTCATCCAATGTACTTTTCTCCTTCAAAGCTTATACTTTATAATTTCTACTTTATTATAACTGCAAGATTATATATTGTAAACAAAGATATATTCTATACCCTACTTTTTCTTACCTGGTTTAACTTTCTTGCCATCCTCATCTACTATAACAACACTATCAAGGGTATTTCTTAGATTAGATTTAAAAGCATTAATATATTCACGTCTTAATTTTTGTTGTTCTACTTTTTCTTCCTCAGTAAGCCCTTCTGCTCTTGATTTTCTTGCTAGTTCATTTATTCTTTCAATTTTATCCGCTAACATATTATTTCTCCTTATATTATAAAAATAGCTACCTTAACTAAAATCTTAGCCTAAAGGTAGCTGTTATATTCTTTTATTATAATTAGTCAAAAAATAAAAATGGCTCCGCGGAGAGGACTCGAACCTCCAACCTATCGGTTAACAGCCGAGTGCTCCACCATTGAGCTACCGCGGAACATTTTTAAACCAAGCGACTTCCTACCCTCCCAGTCCGTCTCCAGACTAGTACTATCGGCGTTA
>NZ_LFVU01000013.1 GCF_001047375.1 Clostridium cylindrosporum DSM 605 | reverse complement strand
TCGCTATAGTTACTGTTTAGTTTTCAATGACCAAAGTACTTGATTAGTTTATCAGTAATTGACTTGATTGTCAACAGTTACTTTTAAACTTTTAAATTTGTTTTGTTTCAGTTGTCTTTGCTCTCGCTCCGACAAGATGTATCTTACCATAGCTAAAACATGTCTCTATATATAAATATCTTCAAATAACCTTATTACTCAGGTAATCCTTTAACTTACTTCAAATATCTAATTAATGCTATGGTGGATATACCCGGCTGGTGTGTTGAGGTATATTCATTAAAAAGTGTAATTAACTATTGTCTCTCCCCTCTTAATCTAGATTTATCTTATCTATATATCATCCAAAATAATAAAAGGCAGGATAAAATATTATTCTAACCTACCTTATAATCTACTTAAGACATATTAATAATTTCGCTCTCCTGAAAGTTTTTTTCCATTCTCCATACTGTTGCCTCATTATATACAAGCTTAAATACAATAAACTCTCTGTAATTAAATTTACCTGTATCTATCCACTCTCTTAAAAATCCTCTACTAGGATGCTTTATAATTTCATCCCTCAAATTATCATCACTAACCTCAGTTACCTCTCCACTTATTCTTATTTGTGTTCCACCTTCACAATTAAAACATACCTCAGACTTAGAATATTTTATAATCTGCTTGTACACATTCTTAAAGCTTCCAGTATGAAAATATATACCTGTTTCATCAGCCTTATATAAAAGCATTCCTCTAACCCTTGGATATGAGTCTTCTAAAGTAGCTAAGTAAAATATAGGGTTCTTATTTATTAAACTTATAACATCTTTCTTATTCATAGATATAACCTCCGAAATATATATTTTCATAAATTATACCTACAAACAAATTTAATTACTTTCAAAATACAATACTATACTTATATAATCATCTATTTATATGTATTTATATATTCTCTTGGTGTTGTACTTGTATTTTTAGTAAAACAACTTGAAAAGTGAGACAAGCTATTAAATCCACACTCTAATGCAATTTCAGTTATAGATTTTGATCTACTTCTAAGCAACTTCTTAGCCTTTTCTATTCTTATATTAATTAAGTAATCCATTGGAGATGTTAATAACTCTTCTTTAAACACCTTATTAAAGCCTGACTCAGACATATTACATAATGCTGCTAACTTTGATATTGTTATTTTCTCACAAAAGTACTGATGCATATAATTAACTATTTTCTCAATTTCCACTCTTTTAATACTTACCTCATCTTTACTCTTTAACTTTAATACTCCTCTAATCAACTCATGAACTATTATACTAGATATATGTACTAACATGTCCCCTCTAGCAGGTGTAAATGCCTCATATTCATTAATATACTTTTCTATGTGCAGCATAATATTCTTACTAACTGTAAAGCTATTAAACATATACATAGCACGGGAATTACTATAATGCTTGTATTCTTTTTCATAAAAATCCTTAGAAATAAAAATTGCTATGTATCTATTAAACCTATCCCCTTCCTCCTCTTCATGTGGAAAATCAGGTGATATAGCTTGTACTAAGTATTCGCCTTCCTTAATATCAACATTACAGGGCACTATGCCTTTACTATAGTCAAAGTAAATAATAAAAGAGTATGCTGGATGTGTATGTGCTTTAGTTATTGCATATTCACAAAATCCTACTGTAGGCATAAAAATACCAAAGCCAGCCTCTGCATAATAATCAACATATCTTAAATTATCTTTACTTACTAATCCTACTAAATCTATAACATTTTGAAAATCATTTTTCACTAATCCATCACCTCAGATACTTTAAATCAATTAAATTATATTACAAAAATAGGGAAACATATAATATGTTTCCCTATTACAAAATACTATTTAAATAATCCAAGTGAGCTAACAAGTACTAATATAACCAAAATTGGAGTTATATATTTTAATGCTATTAAAAATAATTTAAAAGTTCCATTTATATTTAGATTACCTTCATTAGAAACTTGATTATATAGCTTATCTTTACTTACTCTATATCCTACTATTAATGCTACAAGTAGCCCACCTATAGGCATAAGAACATTAGATGATATGCTGTCATATAGGTTAAATATACTTCCACCAAAAATAGGTTCTTTTATTGCTCCAAATATTGCCTTTGGATCATAGGATAATGTAGCAAATATACCAAATATAAATATAATTGTTGATGCTATAATTACTGACTTTTGTCTAGAAAACTTCATTCTCTCCATAAGGTCAGCAACAGTAACCTCTACAAGTGAAATTAGAGCTCCAGTAGCTGCTATAGCAACAAGTACGAAGAATATAGCTAAAAGTATTCCTCCAAATGGTATCTTTGAGAATACCAATGGTATTGTCATAAATAATAATCCTGGTCCTGCACCTGGTTCTATACCAAATGTAAACACAACAGGGAAAATAGCTATACCTGCTAATACAGATATTAGTGTATCAGAAAATGCAACAGAAACCGCTGTCTTCATCATATTTGTTTCCTTTGTAAAGTAACTTGCATATGTTATAATTGGCCCCATTGCAATTGATAACTTAAAGAATGAAAGTCCCATTGCAGCAAGTATACCTTGACTTGTTATCTTAGAGAAATCAGGTAGTAAAAGGAACTTTAATCCCTCTGATGCACCACTTAAAGTAAGTCCTCTAATAGCAACTATAATAAGTAAGACAAATAAAACAGGCATAAGGGTCTTAGTCATCTTTTCTATTCCACTTTTTACTCCTAATGAAATAATGATTCCTACAACTACAATAACTATAAACTGCCATATAACAGGTGTAAATGGTCCAACTGTTGCAGCATTAAATAACGCAGCTGTTTTTTCAGGTGTTAGATTTACAAACTGTCCAGATAAGGCTTTAAAAACATATAAGTAAACCCAACCTCCAACTGCTGAATAGAAGAACAATACTAAGTATGTTGAAAATATATAGAAATATCCAACAATCTTATATTTTTTAGAAAGTTCAACAAGTGCTGATACTGGACTTTTTCTTGTTGACCTTCCAACATAAAATTCAGCAATCATAATAGGTAAACCAATAAGTGCAATGCATAGAACATAAACTAATAAAAATGCTCCCCCACCATTCATTCCAACCATGTAAGGGAATTTCCACACATTTCCTATACCAACAGCTGACCCTAGTGTAGCAAAAAATATAGCCAGTGGTGAGGAGAATGTTTCTCTTTTCTTGTTTGAATCCATAGTTTCACCTCATTAAATTATTACATATTTAATTTAACCCTAAATTTTCTTTACATCCTTCAAATCCTAAAAAATCAAAATAATAATTTAAGCATTAACCTAAATTCACTAATACATGAAAATCTCTTTAATATTAAATTAAAATTTCTACTAGATTTTTTGAATTATAGGATATTAGAGTTTTTTGATTTGATAACTAATACAATGTCACCGGCCACATTGTCGTATGTTGTCGCTTTTTGTTTTTATATGACAAGTCATAATAGCACCTTAAACTACTGATTGTCAATATTAAAATATATAACGTTTTCTATAGTTACCATTAGGTGAAAACATTGGTTAAAAATATTTCTGACTATAATAAAACATAAAAAAGAGTAGATTAAAATTAATATTTAATCTACTCTTGAAACTTCATTATTTTATATTTAAATCAAAAACTTTACTTGGTATTTTAGGATTATATATTTCCTTTATTTCCTTTGTCTTAGTATTATAACTATATATAGTTGAAGGGTAAGTTTCAATTTCTGCTATAGTTACCTGTGCACTTTCCTTAGAAACTCCAGTAAAATATATAATATTTTCATCCTTAGAACTACTAGCTAATATAGGACGTGAAATTTCTTTAGCACTAGAATTCTTTATAGTAGCTATACTATTCTCTGTAACTATAGTAGCTACCTTTCCAGTATCTAATGATAATTCATAAATTCCTGCACCAGAATTTCCATTAATATCTGTACCACATATAATAACTTTATTCTGGTTAGAGCTATATGAAATAGAGTCTATATAGGAAGCATTAATTTTTCCAACTTCCTTTAACTTCTCTCCATTTAAATTTGCCTTTAGTATAACATGGGGAATTGGTTTAAACTCTCCACCATTTTCTTCCCAGGTTTTTATATTTAAACTATTTGATAAGGTAGATATGATAATATTATTATCTTTAACATCAAATGCTTCAGCTTCTCTATCTAGATTCACCTTGTCAATTATATTAGTTGTTTTTTTATTAACATCTAACTTAGCTACCTTAGTCATTTCATTTGCCACAGTTAGAAAACACACCAAGTTATTATTTACAAACCTAGCACCACCTTTACTTGGACTATCATTTGTAACTTGTAGCACCTTATTGTCCTTTAAACTATGCAAGTAAATTTGCCAAGGATCTGAATCACTTAATGCATCAGCATATGCTACTTGAGACTCATCCTTAGATAAATCTCCACTAACTGCTACCTTTCTGTCTTTTACAAGTGTTTTTTCTACTTTACTATTTACATCAAACAATGAAATGCCTCCGCTATTCTCCACTGAATATGTAGATATAATTAGCTTGTCCTCTATTACTTTATTTTTACTAAGATTACTTGGACTGCATCCAACTAATAGGGTTAATAATAAAAATAAAACAATACTTTTACCTTTGTTTAACTTATTAAACATTACCAAATAATTGTACCTTTAAATAACCCTTTCTTTAAACTCTCAACCTTTGAGAATGATTCCTTTGACATATCTAGAATCCTTCCACTTGCATAAGGTCCTCTATCAAGTATTACAACACTAGCCTTCTTTGAATTGCTATTATTAGTTACTGATACTTGGGTTCTTAGTTTTATAGTTTTATGAGCTGCACCATTAACAGCCTTTTTACCAGACGCTGTTGTTTTTTCTTTCCATATATCAAACCATGATATTAACCCTGATTGCTTATTCTTAGCTTTTACTGTTGCAGCTGTTGTTGTACTTGTTGTTGTGCTGGCTGCAGTTAATATAATATCTTCATCATTTATAGTCCCATAATCCATATAAGATAATACATTATCCGAATGTGAAGAACCTATTTCCGAGGCAAATGCTACATTTGATTGAACTAAACATATTAAAGTTGTTATACACAATAATTTTTTAATTTTTTTCATAATGAACCACTCCTTTTTGAACAATAATTAATTATATACTTCTTTTACATTTTCTGAGTATTATCCTATAAATATTAAAAAGGTATATAATCTATATACACCTTAATTAATTATTCATATTTAACATATGTTTAAGCTAGTCATTTAACTCATTAACTATTTCTTTAAACTTATTTCCTCTTTCTTCAAAGTTCTTAAACATATCAAAACTTGCGCATGCAGGAGATAATATAATAACATCTCCCTCTATAGCTACAGTTTTAGCAAATAATACAGCATCCTCAAATGATATAGTCTCATATATAGGAAGTTTCTTCCCTGTTTTATTCATTTCATCTTCAAAGGCAGATTTAATCTTTTCTTTAGTATGTCCCATAACTATAAGCTGCTTAATCTTATCTATTCCCTCAGAAGCTAGGGGTTCAAATGGTATGTTCTTATCATAACCTCCGCAAATAAGAATAACCTTCTCTGTAAATGACTGAAGCCCTGCTAGTGTTCTGCTTGGACTAGATGCTATTGAATCATTATAGTATTTAACCCCATTAAATTCCCTAACAAATTCTATTCTATGGGCAACCCCTGAGAAAGTTTCACTAACTGCCTTCATATCATCTATTGATACATAGTCAAATGTAGCAGCAAATGCAGTTAAAAGGTTCTCTACATTATGTTCGCCTTTTAACTTAATATTCCTCTTATCTACAACATGGGTATTATTAACATAAAGTGAGTCTGAAGTAGAATATGCAAATGCATTCTCTCTTCTACTAAACTTTCTAATACATCCATTAGATACTATTGAATCTGTTATAGAATTATCTTTATTTAGTACTATAATACTTGATTCCTTAGAACTCTTAATTATATTTTTCTTAGCTTCTATATACTCTTCATAATCCTTATGTATATCTAAATGATTAGGACTTACATTTGTTATTACTGATACATCTACGCCTTCTGTTACGTCCATAAGCTGGAATGATGAAAGCTCAAGTACAATAAAATCATCTTGTCCTATTTCTTCTATCTTAGTAAATAGTGGTGTGCCTATATTACCACCTATATAAACCTTCTTACCACTATGCTTTAATATCTCACCTATAAGTGTTGTTGTTGTTGTCTTACCATCACTTCCTGTAACAGCAAATATCTTTCCCTTAGCATACTTTAGAAGCTCCTTAATTTCTGAGGTTACATATGCACCATTTTCCTTAGCCTTAACTAAGTATTCATTACTTGGAAGTAATGATGGTGTTCTGAAAACAACATCTGCATTTAATATACCTTCTAAATAATCTTCCCCAAGAGATAATGTACAACCATTGCTTAAAAGATATTCTTCTATATCTCCAAGAGATTCTTTTCTATCACATGCAATTATATTTGCCCCAAGCTCAATTAAAAACTTAACTAAAGGTGTGTTGCTAACTCCTATACCAACAACTGCAACCTTCTTTCCCTTTATGAACTTTTTAAAATTTGAAAACTCTTCCCTCATTATTAATCCTCCAAGATTGTTACCTTTATTACACCTATAATAATTATTTTACAACATTATAAGTATATATACCACAAACAAAGTATATGATTAAAGCCTGTTTAGGTACAATAGCTTAAAATATAAAGGGTTCCTATATAATAAGAACCTTTTATAATGTATATGAAATTATTCCCTATTGTATTTCTGGTAAATTATCTAGATTATTTGATTTATCTCCATCTGGAGTAGATCTAACGTAATACTCATTACTCTTAGACCTTGAAACCATAACCCCTTCAATCTCGCCATTATATGCGAGATTAACAACTTCTTCCTTAGATACTATACTTCCATTATCAAGTTGGTATTCAATGATTTCTCCCTTAGAGTCATGTTTAACTTTAGTTATTTTCATAGTTATCACCTCAGAGTATAATAATGTAATATATATTATAACCAAGGAATTATATTATTATATCAATAATTGTTGAAAATAAAAAAAAGTTGGTAAAAACCAACTTTTTTCTTGGTGGAGATAAGCAGATTCGAACTGCTGACCCCCTGCTTGCAAGGCAGGTGCTC
>NZ_LFVU01000012.1 GCF_001047375.1 Clostridium cylindrosporum DSM 605 | reverse complement strand
TCGCTATAGTTACTGTTTAGTTTTCAATGACCAAAGTACTTGATTAGTTTATCAGTAATTGACTTATTTGTCAACAGTTACTTTTAAACTTTTTTAAATTTGTTTTTTGCTCTCAGCTGTCTCGCTGGGAACAAGGATTATGATACCATGACAATATATGCTATATAATTATGTAAATTTACATTTAGTAAGTTTAGATTTATATTCCTCTAAATATCTTCCTATTTCTCTATTTTTACTTATGTGACTCACCAGGTTATGTTGTTACCATAATTAAGGACTAATTTATATATCCAATGCCTAAAACTAATATATATATTCTATTAAACCCTTTATATCTTTTATAATTATCTCATCTTTATTTATATCTATTATATTAGTATCCTTTAATTTACTTAATGTTCTTGTAAAGCTTTCCCTTGTTAGTGACACCATATTGGCCATATCCTGCCTCGATATATCTATATTCAATATACTTCCATCTTTAATTTCCTGTCCCTTTTCTGTTAGCATTCTAATTATTAATGAAGAAACCTTCCCTAGTGAATCCTTAAGTGCAATTGTCTCCACCTGCTTTGATATCATAACAAGCCTATTAGACATTAACTTTATTAATTCTATTGCTATATCACCATTTTCAGATATTAACTTTTCAAGTTTAGAATTTTCTATTATATAAACTTCACTATTTTCTATTGCCTTTGCTGATGCTGGATATGGAATGCCATTTAATATACATACCTCTGCAAAGACTTCTCCGCTCTCTAATATATGTAATATGTGTTCCTTTCCATCTAGTGAAGACTTATATATCTTTACTTTACCTTCTTTAATAAAGAAGACTCCCTTAGCCTCTTCCCCCTGAAAGAATATATCTTCCCCTTTTTCGTATAGTTTCTCCTCTACTATCTCATCTATTTTTATAAGAGAAGAATCGCTTAAATCCTTAAACATATTAATCTTTCTTAATAACAAGTTCATAGTAAACCTCCTTTACAATTAATTACTTTGATATATTAATTATACATATACAAAAATAAAAAGCACATGAAATCTAGTGGTTTTTATGTCTGTTTGATGCATAGGAGACTCCCACTCATTAGATTTTATGTGCTTTTAAAATTATGTAGAAAAATATATAAAAAAAGCACCATAACTGGTGCTTGGTGCGGATGGAGGGACTTGAACCCCCACGTCATGGACACTAGATCCTAAGTCTAGCGCGTCTGCCAATTCCGCCACATCCGCATGTTACCAAGCGACTTCCTACCCTCCCAGTCCGTCTCCAGACTAGTACTATCGGCGTTAGAGAGCTTAACCTTCGTGTTCGGAATGGGAACGGGTGTATCCTCTCTGCCATCATCACTTGATGCTGTGTCTTATCGACACTATTTATTATACATTATTTTACGATTTGAGTCAATAATTTCAACTATACATTTTTTATTATATTTCCAAAAATTATATATAAATTACACTTTTAAGCTATATACTTATTACTATATAACAATTGCTTTATATTAGGAGATAATTATGAAAAACTTTCGGTTTTCAATTTTTAAACCTATACCTGCACTAATACTTTATATTTCTTATATTCTGCTGTTAAAGATTTTGAAATTATATATTGAAGAGTCCTTAGGATATGCTGTCATGATATGGCTTGGATCTCTTTTCTATTTATATTTAATTCTTTATTCATTTAGAGTTATATTTCACGTTAGCAAAAATAAAATGTCTACTGGGAAAGCAGTTTTTAATATTGCTGTTTCTGCAATGGCAGGGGTTGTGTTCTTTGCAGTAAATTACTTTTTTATATACCAACTTTCAAATGAAAACTTTATAGGACATATTGGAGATAATCCCGTTGATGTATTTATATCATTTCTCTATTTTAGCTTTGCAACCTTTGCAACAGTAGGGTATGGTGATATATCTCCTATATCATCACTTTCTAAAATCCTTACAATTCTTGAGATTATCTATTCATTTTTTGTAATAGTAATAGCATTTTCATCCTTTACTCAAATCAGAGAATATCTAAAAGACTCCCCAAAACCCCTATTCATTAATGATAAAAATAAAAAAGACCAGGGATGATGCTCCCTGGTTTATGTTATATTTTAAGGTCTCTATTCCTGTAGAATATAAATGTCATAGATATAAATACTATAATTATCACTAATGAAACTATAATATATAAATACTCAAGGTTACCGCCTTTTATAATTCCTGCAACATCGAAGTACTTAAATGGTATTAATATCCTTAATCCATTCATCTTATCACTCATCCCTATAGCAATTGATATAAAATATGTTACCATAAGTATCCCTATTGATATTCCAGATGAGTTTTTCGATTCCTTATATATTGTAGACAAACAAAGTCCTAATGACATAAATATAATCTGAAATACAAGCATTCCTATCATCAAAAGTAATAATGGCTTAAATACATCCTCTTCCTTACTTAAGCTATTAATAATTGCTACTGAACTTATGAAAGTAACCACATTGAATAAAATTATATTAACCAATGCGGCAAGTAGCTTCTCCATAACTACTCTACTTCTTGTAATCGGCTTAACTAATAAAAATTCTACTGTCTTATCTCTTTCTTCCTTAGATATTATACTAGAGCCAAGCATAACAGAATGAATTCCAGCCATTAAAAGAATATATCCTATAACTATTCCATAGTATCCAAGTGCTGTAGATAAATCAAATTCACTTGATCCTATGAATATTTGTACTACCTTTGGCATCTTTCCTAATATATCATTTATACTTTGACCAGTACCTGAAAGTCCTTTAAATTTACTCATCCCTCCAAGTACCATAACAAGTATTCCTATACACCAGAATACCAAGCTTTTTAAATTAGCTTTTAATTCTCTCTTAAATATATTCATTTAAAATTCCCCCTAAGCATCCTGTTTTATATAGATAATATAACTTGCAGATATACATACTAATGTAACAACTATCCCTACAATTAAATATTTCATCTCATATGCCAAGTTATTAATAATATAAAGGTTATTAAAATACTTAAAAGGTGTAATAAATCTTATCATTTCCTTATCAATAAATGAGTCTAGCATTGATACAGCAAAAAACGCAAATACTAATGAAAGTGATACAGATATAACTGATTTTATATTTCTTAATACAACTGCGCATAAAACACCTATTCCTACAAAAATAAATTGAATAAATAGTAAGGTTAAAGATATTAGTATGAATCTTTTTATATCAAAATCTCCATTATTAACACTACTTAAGGTGATAGTAGATGCAGTCATGTAAATTACATTTGTAATAATAATAGCAGTAAACACAGCCAATAACTTAGAAGTTAATATATGAAAGCGTTTTACAGGCTTTGTAAGAAGGAAATCTGTTGTCTTAGCTCTTCTCTCCTTTGAGACAATACTAATCCCAAAGTATGTTCCCTGAACCGCTCCACAAAAACTAATATAGGTAAAAACAAATGAGTAAAATCCTACTACACTAAAAAATATATCAAGGTTAATTCCAAATGCCTTTAAGAGAATGCTCGGAAATCCTTGCATCATTTTTATTACTTCATCATGGCTACTTGCAAATGAAGGATATATAGACATAAAAAACGCACATAAAATAGATAATGCCAAAGACCATATTATAATAGCCTTTCTAAGTGACTTTAGTTCAAATAAAAATATATTCATAATATCACCTACTTATAATAATGCATAAAGAGTTCCTCTAAATCAGGTTCCTCAATAAACACATTATATAATTCAAGTTCACTAATAAGCTTCATAATAACATTAACATTTCCACTATAAAGGAACTTAGCATTATTCTTATTAACCTTTAAATTCTCTACGCCCTTTATTTTAAAATAATCATTATCTATATTCCCTACTGCATCAACTGATATTTTCTTATATGTATTTTCTCTTAATGTACTTATCTTTTCAGTCTTTATTATTTTTCCATCCTTAATAATAGCAACCTTATTACAAATGTGCTGAACCTCACTTAATATATGTGAAGAAAACAATATCGTTGCACCCTTTTTATTTTCTTCCCTAATAAGGTTAAAGAACTTTTGCTGCATTAAAGGGTCAAGACCTCCAGTAGGTTCATCTAATATAATTAACTTTGGAGAATGAATTAATCCTTGAACAATACCTACCTTTTTCTTGTTTCCATATGAAAGGTCTGAAATCTTTCTCTTCAGATCAAGCTCTAATATATCTGAAAGTTCCTTAATCCTATCCTTACAGTCCTTAGCATAAAAAGAAGCAGAATAATTAAGCAAATCAATAACTTTCATATTATCATAGTAAAATACCTCAGAGGGTAAATATCCTACTTCCTTTAAAATATCCTTAGAAAACTTAATACAGTCTTTTCCGAATATCTCTGCACTTCCGCTTGTTGGGTAAATAAGACCTAAAAGTGTTCTAATTGTAGTTGATTTACCTGCCCCATTTGGACCTATAAACCCAAATATATCTCCCTCTTCAACAGTTAAATTAACATTAACAATTCCTCTTTGTCTTCCATAGCTTTTGGTTAGATTCTTGATTTCAATGATA
This sequence comes from Clostridium cylindrosporum DSM 605, assembly GCF_001047375.1. Taxonomy (NCBI): domain Bacteria; kingdom Bacillati; phylum Bacillota; class Clostridia; order Eubacteriales; family Clostridiaceae; genus Clostridium; species Clostridium cylindrosporum. The sequence goes on along the minus strand of NZ_LFVU01000012.1, from coordinate 3,244 downwards.
TTCCCCATACACACCTCTCCCCTAAACTCATAAATTAAATTTCTTTATTAAAGAATACACACTTTAACCTTATTTAACAATATATATATTTATTTACATTCATAAAAGAGCCAAGAAGCTTAATTCTTGACTCTAAAAAATCCTTTAACTTTTTCTCCGTTATATCCTTCAAATATACTTAAAGAGTATGCGAATAGAAGAATTCCTATAATAAAAATAACTATATTAGGTCCTAGCACAACCCTGTCTTCTATTAAAAAATTATTACTTTGTAATCCACCTGGATTTAAAATTAAATTTAACATATTAAATTTTGACCATACTGAGTATGTGAGGAAGTCGGGAAAAAATCCTCTTCCAAATATAATTAAAGTAGCTACAGGATAGGTAATTACCCTTGGAACATCTTTAACAACTGTTATTATGTCAGTAGATATTATAATTAAATATATACCTAAAATAAATATAATGATGTTTACTAAAACAAGTAGTAAATACTTAAAATTCGTACCTGACATATCTACTACAGAATTAATATTTATAAATGTAAAAAAAAACTTAAGCATCATAAATAAAGTGAATCCTATGGCCCATACCCCTAGTGACTTTAAGAGAACATAGCTCTTCTTAATAGGGGTTAAATATATATACCTTTCTTCATCTGTCTTAAAATTTCTATGATATATATAAAGAGGTGCTATGATAAAATAATAAAAAGTTATTATAGAGTATATTTCAAATATAAAGTAAACATATTCATTTTTTAGTATAGCTGAAGTAATTCCAAAAATAACTTGTATAAACATGAACTTCTCCATTGTAATTACATCGGTACTTGTCCAGTCCCTGACTCCCTTAAAGAATATGCTATATCCATTTGTCATACCACTTTCTCTCATATAATGCCCTCCTCTCCATAACCTTTACAACATCCTCAAGATTGTACCTTTCTAAATTCCAAATACAAACTACTCCAAGAACTAGTGATACTAAAGAATATGTTATAATACCTCCAAGTTCACGGGTTGTCTCTGAATTAACAACTATCACATTACTATTTTCCTCTGGCATTATATGATTATTTAAGGGTTTTAGCTGCCTTGTACTGTTAAGTGAATAGGTATTTATATTATTATAGTAGGTATAATTAATATTAATATTAATTATAGATTCCACCTTTACTATACCTATGATTAATATAATTAAAACAAAAATATTTAAATTATATATTTTCTTTAATGATATAATAAAACATAAACATAACAAACTTAAAATAGGAATAATATAATCTATACTATATTCCATAACAATTCCAATAGTAGTTGTATTAGATCTAACAGTATTTATACCTACTTTAGCAAAAGTAAATACTATGTTTATTATCCATACTAACGTGTAGCATGTTAACCAATGAAGAAAAATATTAATAAAAATTCTCCTTTTACTTATTGGTAATATGTGAACATATATGCTTTCCATAGAAAATGTCTTCCAAAATCCATGTAAAAATATAAACATCATAACTATATTCAAATATAAAAGTATAGTTGTAATATATACAATTACGTTTTCATTATCAATTACCAATGTAGCTACATTTAAGACAAAGGCTAAAATAACACAATAAATCATATTTCTTTTTCCTAGTTGGTTAATTCCCTTAAACATTATTTCCATAGCTATACACCTCTTTATAGAAATCTACTACAGACTTTCCTGATTCTCTTATGTCTTCAACTAATCTATTTTCTACTATAGATCCTCGTTTTAGAAGAATTACCCTATCAAATACCTTTTCAATATCTTGAATTAAATGTGTTGATATAATTATGCTACTTCCTTCTTTAAACTCGGTAATAATAGCCTTTAATATTTCTTCTCTAGCTATAATATCAACTGCAGCTAATGGTTCATCAAGCATGAAAATATCGGCATCCACTCCAAGAGTTAATGCAAGGTTTAATTTCTCTTCATTTCCAAGAGATAATGCCCCTACCTTAGAATCTCTAGATATATTAAACTTATTAATAATACCTAGAGTCTTTTGTTTATTGTAATTATCAAAATACTTATTATAATATGCTATAGCGTCTTCTACACTCCATGATGAAGGAATAATATTGTTATCAGGCATATATGCTATTTTATTTCTACTTTTGTAATTAACTCTCTCTCCATTAAGTAATACTTCACCTTTAAACCTATTAATCATACCTATTATTATCTTCACTAAGGTAGTTTTTCCTTCACCATTAGGAGCAAGAAGTCCGATTATCTCATTTGGCTCAATAAGCATATTAATATTATTTAGAACTTTGTTTTTTCCATAAGACTTTGTAACACCCTTAAGCTCTAACATAAAGCTATCCCCTTTCTCTTAAAAAAGTTATCATATCATCTTTACTATATCCCATATCCCCCATATCCCTTATAAAATTATCTACGATATTATTTGCCATATTCTCCTTAAGTTTATTAACTACATTGATATCACTTGTAACAAAGGATCCCATTCCTCTTTTCGTTAAAGTTACACCTTCCCTTTCAAGTTCCTTGTATGCTCTTTGCATAGTATTTGCATTTACTTCAAGTAAGCCTGCAATTTCTCTTACAGAGGGAAGCTTATCCCCAAGACTTATTTCTCTATTTATAATTAACTTTTTTATAAGTTCCATAATCTGAATATATACCGGCTTACTACTATCAAAATTAACTGGTTTAAAATTCAATTCCTTCACCTACTTATTATATGAAATTTATTTACTCATTTGTAAAATATTAGTGTATTAGTTATATACTACACTCAAACACCAGATCAGTCAATACATAAGCCTCTAAAAGTCAAATTTATCCCCTGTGGATAATATTTATAACCTCTAAAACTTATCCTAATTATCCACAGAGTAATAAAAAATAATGAGTCACCCAAAAGTGGATAACTCATTTATTATAAAAGCAATATATCTGTGGATATCTTATGATGATTACTATTAATAAAAAAGGGCATAAAAAAAGACACCATATATTTGGTGTCTTACTTTGGTGCGGATGGAGGGACTTGAACCCCCACGTCATGGACACTAGATCCTAAGTCTAGCGCGTCTGCCAATTCCGCCACATCCGCATGTTACGAAGCGACTTCCTACCCTCCCAGTCCGTCTCCAGACTAGTACTATCGGCGTTAAAGAGCTTAACCTTCGTGTTCGGAATGGGAACGGGTGTATCCTCTTTGCCATCATCACTT
>NZ_LFVU01000011.1 GCF_001047375.1 Clostridium cylindrosporum DSM 605 | reverse complement strand
GTGTAGCTGACTGATACTAATAGATCGAGGGCTTAATCTTGATTAAGTTCAAAAGAATGCTGTGCAGTTTTCAGAGAATCAAATTCTCTTTACCCTAGAGAAATCTAGTGCAATGACGCGGGGTGGAGCAGTTGGTAGCTCGTCGGGCTCATAACCCGAAGGTCAGAGGTTCGAGTCCTCTCTCCGCAACCAATTAAAATGACTTAAACGGAAGTTTAAGTCATTTTTCATGAATCACTAGCTCAGTCGGTAGAGCACTTGACTTTTAATCAAGTTGTCCAGGGTTCGATTCCCTGGTGGTTCACCAAAGGATATCTTAAAATTAATTTTTAAGATATCCTTTTTTATGCCCTAAAATAATAAGGTTTATAAAGTATGAATATAAAGTAAATATATTTTTTCATAAGTATGTATAGATTAATTAATAAAAATTGTAGTCGAAAATATATAGAAGGTAATATTAATAATATTATCTAAAATAGTATTAACAAGGAGGGGTTACAATGAAAAAAATAGTAATGATGGCCTTAACGGCTATAATGGTATTTTCACTTTCTACTAGTGCTTTAGCAGCAACAACTGGTAAGGTTTTAGAGAAAAGTGATAAGCAACAACAAAAAGTAGGTTCTAAAAATACTGAACCAAAAAAAGAAAAAGAGTCAAAGGATAAAGTAGATAAAGAAATAGCAAAGTTAAATGAAGAAATTAAAGGAATTGCTAAAAAGAAAGAAGAATTAAAGAAAAAACTTAAGACACTAGAGGATAAGTATAAAGCAAAGAAAATAAACAAAAAAGGTTATGAAAATCAAAAAAAGGCTATAGAAAAAGAACTTAAGGAATTAAATGAAAAAGAAGCAAAGCTTAATAAAAAGATTAAGGAGCTAAAGGATAAAAAAGAAAAAGATACTAATAAAGATGAAATTAAAACATTACTAGATGAACTTAAAAAAATAGAGAATGAAGAAAAAGAATTAGATAAAAAGAAATATGAACTTAGAGTATCATATATTAATGGAAAAATAGATAAGGAAACTTATAAGAAACAAAAAGAAGCCTTAGAAGCTAAAGAAGATGAGCTAGAGGCTAAAATAGATAAGTTAGAAGAAAAGATTGAAAAGCTTAAGGAAAACAAAACAGAAACTACTAAACCAGAAGAAACTTCGTCACAGGATAAAACAGATACTACAACAGGTGAAAATACTACAACACCTACAGATGCCGATACGCCAGTAGTAAAATAATAAACTTTAAAATCTTTTTATAGGGAGTTTGCAATAGAGGGCTTTTAAGCCTTTAATTGCAAGCTTTTTTATTTTACTAATTTTAACTTCACTAAACTTTCACATAAACAACAATCTTGCATCAGTTAATGTAATTAAAATAAAGCTAAAAGTAAGATTGGAGGAAGGACATGTATATCTTTAAAAATGCAATTAGAAACATTTTAAGATCTAAGGGAAGAAATTTTCTTATTGGAATAATAGCCTGTGTTATAGCAATTTCAAGCTGCATTTCCCTATCTATTAAGAAATCTGCTTCAAAAGTTGAAACAGAAGGGTTAAAGTCGCTATCAGTTACTGCACAGATATCCCTTGATCGTCAATCTCTTATGAAAAAGGCAGAAAAAGATGGAACAGACATGAGAGAAATGATGAGTAATTACAAGAATTTGCCCCTTAATCAATTAGAAAAGTACGCTAAATCAAAAAACGTAAATGACTTTTACTACACTCTTACAAGTTCAGTTAATACATCAGGAACTTTAAAGGCAGTGGATACCTCAGATAGTTCAAATGAAGTAAAGGATGAACAAAGTAGTTTAAGTTCTAAAATGAATAATGCGCCAAGATTTGAAGGTGGAATGGGAAAACAAGGTGACTTTAGTGTAATTGGTTACAGTTCTAAGTCTGCAATGACAGATTTCAAAAGTGGTGCATCAAAACTTACAAGTGGACAAATGTTTAGTGAAGATGCTAGTGATATGAAGTGTTTAGTAAGTGATGAGCTTACAGCTTTAAACAGTTTAAAAGTAGGGGACAAAATCACAATTGCTAATCCTAATACTGCTTCAGAAACTTACACACTAACTATAGCAGGTATATATCATAATAATCAGTCTTCAAGTGATGATAGCCCTATGAGATTCTCAACATCATCAGACCCTGCAAACCATATATATACAAGCTATTCTACATTAAAGTTTATAACTACTTTATCTACTAAAAATGCTACTACATCAACGGATTCAGAGACAGGAAAAACAATTACTACAGCTTTAAGGGAACAGGTTTCAGGTACATATGTAGTAAAGGATGTAAATGCTCTTAATGCCTTTACTAAGGATGCAAAGACAATGGGACTTGCTGGTTATTATACAGTTAATTCAAAGGACGTAAGTAATTACGAACAAAGTCTAGTACCAATAAAGAATTTAAGTAAATTTGCAGATGTATTTTTAATATTAGTACTTTTAATTGGAGGAATTATCCTTGTAGTACTTAATATATTTAACATTCGTGAAAGAAAATATGAAGTAGGTGTGCTAACTGCTATTGGTATGAAAAAATGGAAGGTAGCAATTCAATATATAAGTGAAATGTTCCTTGTAACTTTCATAGCAATTATAATTGGAACAGGTATTGGTGCTGCTGCATCAGTTCCAACAGCAAATACATTGCTACAGTCTCAAATAACATCACAACAGACTCAAGTACAGCAGGAACGTAGTAACTTTGGGTCAGGGCAAATGGCAGACAGACCATCTAACTTTCAGACTAATAGAGACAGTAAACAGGTTGTAAATTATATAAATAATATTAATGCAAATACAGATATAGATGTTGTATTACAGCTAGTTGGAATAGGAGTAATACTAACAATTATTTCAAGCCTTGCAGCAATAGTATTTATACTAAGATATGAGCCACTAAAAATATTAACCAATAGGTCATAGAGGAGGAATTAAGTATGGGTGTTTTAAAACTTGAGAATACATCTTATTCCTACGATAATGGGAAAACTAAGATATTAGAGAATGTATCCTATGAATTTGAAAAGGGGAGGGTTTATGCCATTATTGGCAAGTCAGGTGCAGGGAAAACAACACTGTTATCCCTTTTATCAGGGTTAACATCACCAACCTCTGGTAGGATTTTATATAATGGTATGGATATTAAAAAGATAGATAAATACAGATATAGAAGTAGATATGTAGGAGTTATTTTTCAAGGATTTAATCTTCTACCACAGTTAAATGCTATAGAAAATGTAGAGCTTTCAATTGATATTTCAGGTAAGAAAATTCAAAATAGAAGAGAGCATATATTAAATATACTGAAGAAGGTTCAGTTAGATGAGGCAAAGGCTAAAAGAAGAATATTAAAGCTATCTGGGGGAGAGCAGCAAAGAGTTGCTATAGCTAGGGCATTATCCTATAGTCCAGATATAATACTCGCTGATGAACCAACAGGAAACCTTGATCTTGATACACAGGATGAAGTAATGGATATATTTAAGAAACTAGCTACTGAAGAAGGTAAATGTATCATTATTGTAACTCACTCACCTGAGGTTGCAAAAAGAGCGGATTTTTTATATGAGCTTACTCCTTTAAAAAAATTTAAATAAAAAGTAGGGTTTCTTCAATGTGACTATGTATGTAGAACATGGGATAGACCCTCATTTTTTGAAATAAGTAAGTGGTATAATATAGATAAGTTTTATTTATTAGGGAGTGAAATTATGCCAAAAGACAGATTAAACAAGGTTAGTTGTAATAATTATAGATGTGAAATTGAAGTCACTTTAGAGATATTAAGTGGAAAATGGAAGGCCCTTATTATATGGAACCTTCATGAACATGGTGCAATTAGATTTAATGAATTTAGAAGATTAATACCTGAAATAACTCAAAAGATGTTAACACAACAGCTAAAGGACTTAGAAGAAAGCGGATTAGTTAATAGAACCATATATCCACAGATTCCTCCAATGGTTGAGTATTCTCTAACTGATCTAGGGAATAGTTTAGTTCCTATATTAGAGGCTATGGATAAGTGGGGAAAAGATTTTGTAGATAATTATAAAAGTAAGTTAAAGTAGATATGGGTGCCTGCAAGTAGAAAATCCTTCAACTAAACCAGACGAGATTTTGGATAAGGACTTCTAATCATCATAAATACCCCTAGTCTTAGAGATATGTCGTCAAGCGCAGCAGTTTTTCAGACATAGCTCTTAGGCTAGGGGTAATTTTGCAGATAAGAAGCTCTATTTTAAGGTCTCGTCGTTTTAGCTAAAGAACCTCTACTGGCATGACTAAAGCCTTACATTAAAAGTCTACCTTTTCTCCATAATAAGTCGCCTCAAATAGCTTCTTCATTTCATCTACTGATATTTCTCTTGGGTTTGTACCTGTACATGGGTCAGCTACTGCAGTTTTAGAGATTTCATCAAGGTTCCTTTTAAATTCTTCCTCTGATAATCCAAATTCCTTAAGAGTAGATGGCATGCCCATAGCATTTCTAAATTCCTTAACTAGGTTTACAAGTGAAGTTACTAGTTCCTCAGTTGTATTCCCTTTAAGTGAAAGTCTTTTTGCTATATCAGCATAGATTTCTCCAGCTACTTTAGCATTAAATTCTATAACATATGATAGATATATTGCATTTGCACATCCATGTGGAATGTTAAATATCTTTCCTGTTTTGTGTGCCATTGAATGTACTATTCCTAGTATGGCATTTGAAAATGACATTCCAGCTAGGCATTGTGATATATGCATGTTGTTTCTAGCTTCTACATTACCATTATATGACTTAACTAGGTTTTCTACTGTCATTTCTATCGACTTCATAGCTAGTGCATCTGTTATTGGGTTTCTTACTGTTGAAACATATGCTTCAAATGCATGTGTTAGTGCATCCATACCAGTGTTTGCAACTAATTTCTTAGTCATGCTTTGGGCAAGGCTTGTGTCAACTATAGCAATATCAGGTGTTATGTTATAGTCAGCAATTGGGTATTTAACTCCTGTTTCGCTATCAGCTATTACTGAGAATGATGTAACTTCGGTTCCTGTACCACTTGTAGTAGGTATAGCAATGAATCTAGCTTTTTGTCTAAGTTCTGGTAGGTTAAATGGCTTTGCAGCTTCCTCGAAAGTGAACTCTGGGTATTCATAGAATATCCACATAGCCTTAGCAGCATCAATTGGGGACCCCCCACCAATACCTATAATTAGGTCAGGATTAAATTCATTAAGTGCCTGAGCTCCCTTTCTAACTGTTTCAACTGAAGGGTCACTTTCAACACCTGAGAATACAGATGTTTCTATATTAGCTTCAGCAAGTAGTCCTTGGATTTTTGGAATTGTTCCGTCTGCTATTAATCTTTCTGATCCTATAACTAGCATTGCCTTTGTTCCCTTTATAGTTTTTAGGTGTTCTATAGAATTTTCTCCGAAATAAATATCCCTTGGAATAGTGAATCTTTGCATTTATGGTTCCTCCTAAAAGTTAAATCTAATTTTAAGGTATTCTTAACTTGCCTCAAGTATAACTCCTAAAATTCTAAGAAAAAAGAAGGCACTTTTCGGTATTCCAGTTTCCAAAAGGTAAGAATTATTTATTTTCAAGGATTCCCATAGAAAAAGAATTTTTCATAAATCTCTATAACATTTAAAAAAATTCATTTAGTTGTCACAAAGGAAAGATATAATATTATAAATAAAGTAAATTAAGAAACTTTAAGTTTATTTTCTATAATTAATAGAAAACGTTATCTAAATTAAGATAAAGTAGCTTTTACGCGATAAAAAATAATATGATTAGGGAATTTTAAAGGGGTTGAGGTATAGATGTATAAGATTCTTGTTGTTGATGACGAGGAAAGAATAAGAGAAATAATAAAAAAGTATGCTGTTTTTGAAGGATATGAGGTTAAAGAGGCATGTAATGGAATGGAAGCTATTGAAATATCAAGGAACAATCAATTCGATATTATTATCCTTGATATTATGATGCCAGAGCTTGATGGATTCTCCACATGCAAGGAGATTAGAAAACATAAAAATACTCCTGTAATAATGCTTTCAGCAAGAGGCGAGGAGTATGACAAGATACATGGCTTTGAGCTTGGAATTGATGACTATGTTGTTAAGCCATTTTCTCCAAAGGAGCTAATGATGAGGGTTGGTGCAATTATTAAAAGAAGTAAAACAAGTCTTGATATAAAGAAGGAAATAGTAAAGTTTAATGGGTTAACTGTTGATTTTACAGGAAGACTTGTATATATAGATGATGTGAAAATAGATATGTCTCCTAAGGAATATGATCTTCTTTTCTACATGGTAAAAAATCGTGGAATTGCATTAACTAGAGAGAATATCATTAACAATGTATGGGGATATGACTTTTTCGGAGATGATCGAACATTAGATACTCATATAAAACTACTTAGAAAAAGCCTTGGAGACTATAGTAAGCACATAGTTACCCTTAGAGGGGTGGGATATAGATTTGAATCAGAATAAGATTAGTATAAAGTGGAGGATATTTGGATATTTAGCTTCATTTGTAGGGATTTTATTAATTCTTCTATGGCTTTTTCAAACTGTATTCCTTGATGATTTCTATAAGAGTATAAAAACTAGAAGCATAAAGTCCTATGTTAATGAGATTGCAGAACATGTAGATGATTCTAAGCTATCAAGTAAACTAGAAAATATATCTAGGGAAAATGACATGAGTGTACTTATTGTTAAGGAAAGCGGCGAAATCATCTATAATACAGATTCTAATCCTAAAAATATGTTAAATAAAATGACTGGAGACGATATATATAGTCTCTATAAAAAAGCATTTAATAATGGGGGAAGTACATTCCAGCTTTTTTCAAGGGAAGAACTTAAGACGAATCCATTTGAAAATTCTACAGGTGAAAAGTATGGGTCACATGACAGAGGTGCTCCATTGAGCATGATATATGCAAAGCTTGTTAATAGGGATAATGGGTCACAGGCTATGATTATAGCAAGTTCATTAATTACCCCTATTAACTCTACCGTAGAAACCCTAAGGGTACAGCTTATTTATATCAGTCTTATACTTATTCTGCTATCAATAGTTTTGGCGATTTTTATATCGAGAAAAATATCAAAGCCGATTATTAATATAAATGAATCTGCAAAGAAGCTCGCACATGGTAATTATGATACAGAATTCACCGGCACAGGATATCTTGAAATAGAGGAATTAAATGATACCTTAAATTATACTGCTAGGGAATTATCCAAGGTAGAGGATCTAAGGCGAGAACTTATAGCTAACATATCACATGATCTTCGAACTCCTCTTACTATGATCACTGGATATGCAGAGGTTATGAGGGATATTCCAGGTGAGAATACACCTGAAAATGTACAGATAATCATAGATGAAGCAAGGCATCTATCCACTCTAGTAAGTGATATACTGGACATATCAAAAATGCAGTCAGGTACTCAAGGGCTAAATATATCTAAGTTTAATATAACAGAAGCTATTCGTGAAATACTAAAAAGATACGGAAAACTCATTGAAAAGGAAGGGTATAGCATAGAGTTTTTATATGATAGTGATGTATATGTAAATGCAGACGAGGTGAAAATATCCCAGGTTATATATAACCTAATTAACAATGCTATAACCTACACAGGAGAAGATAAGAAAGTAATTGTTTCTCAGAATATATCTAGTAATAAAGTGAAAATAGAGATAGTAGATACAGGTCAGGGAATTGAAGAGGATATGATAAATCACATATGGGATAGATATTACAAATCAAATAAAGTCCATAAAAGAGCTAGCATAGGAACTGGACTTGGGCTTTCCATAGTTAAGGCAGTTCTTGAAATGCATGGAGCAATGTATGGAGTTATAAGTGAAACTGGGAAGGGAAGTAATTTCTGGTTTCAATTAAATTTAGAATAAGCTATGAGCCATCTCGAAGGAGATGGCTTAGGTTTTTTATAGTTTATTTGTAGCCTATAAACACTAGCTAAGACTTAGGAAATAAGATTAAAAAGTGCATTTTTTACATCAATTTGGTTATATTAAAGGTAATAATGGATTTAAACATTAGCTAGGAATATATAGGGAGGGATGACTATAATGACTTCTATCTTACTAAGAGATGGTATTTTGTATGATTTAGAAAAAGATAAATATGATAAAAAAGATATACTTATAGTTAACGGTAAAATAAAAGAAATAAGTGATAGCCTATCAGATGAGTATGAGGATATGGAAGTTATCGACTTAAAAGAGAAGCTTGTATTTCCTGGGTTTATTGATTGTCATACACATCTTGGTATTATAGAGGAGTGTACTGGGAAAATCGGTATTGATAATAATGAAACCTCTGAACCTGTTACACCTCATTTAAATAGTATAGACGCAATTAATCCCTTTGATATTTCATTTAAGGATGCAATAAAATCCGGTGTAACATGTGTTATGAGCGGTCCAGGAAGCAACAATGTTGTTGGAGGACGAAATGTAGCTATAAAAACCTATGGTAAAATTATAGATAAGATGGTAGTTAAAAATCCAGTAGGATTTAAAGTATCTCTTGGAGAGAATCCCTTAAGTACCTATGGTGCTAAATCTAAGTGTCCTGTAACAAGAATGGGGACTGCAGCCTTAATACGTGAGTTGTTTATGAAAACAGAGGACTACATAGATAATAAAGAAAATGGAAGCATCAAAGAAAGGGATATAAGACTAGAGGCTGTTATCCCAGTATTAAAGAATCAGATACCCCTTCGTGTTCACGCTCATAGGGCAGATGACATAGTAACAGCTGTAAGAATTGCAGATGAATTTAATATTAGCAAAATGGTTATTGAACATGGTACCGAAGCACATTTAGTAAAAAGCTATTTGAAAGAGAGAGATATACCCGTAGCCTTTGGACCAATTCTTACCCCAAGAACGAAGATGGAATTAAAGTCTAGAAAATATAGTTCAATTGTAGAACTTTTTGAAGAAGGTATCAAAACCGCAATAATAACAGATCATCCTTATAATTCAATAGAGTGTTTAAGAACAGTTGCCTCTGTAGCCTTAGCACAGGGATTATCATTTAACGATACAATAAAGTCAATCACAATAAATGCAGCAGAAATACTAACTTGCCAGGATAGGTTAGGAAAAGTAGAGGCGGGATATGATGCAGATATTGTAGTATATGATGGGGACCCACTTGATATAAAATCTAAAGTTGAACTTGTGATAATAGATGGTAAAGTAGTATTTAAAAAAGATTAATTACTTTTAGGAAAAATAATAATAGATAAAAAAGCAAGGTTTTTACACCTTGCTTTTTATACAGTTAAATAAGAATTTATTTAATTTTTCTAGACATATTTAATATAGCAAGTATATAAAAGACTACAGCAGTAACAATAAGAATAATTATACTTGTTGTAAAACTAACAGTAGTATCACCGAACTTATATATAACTCCCATATCAAGATTAAATTTATCAATGTAGCTGCTAGGAGCTCCTGCAAAGGAGGTAACCAAGGCATCCTCCATCATAACCTGTCTAATTAGGGCACCTGAGTGTGAAACAGGAAAAACTTTGACTACAAATTGAACAGCTTCAGGAAGAGTACCAATAGGAATATAGATACCTGTTAGGAATCCTATTAATGTTCCCACTACTGTACTTGCAGTTGCAAATGCATTTTGACTTTGGAAAAATGAAACCATGAAAAATACCATTGCACTACTTGAAAGAACAGATATTATAATAAGTCCAATTACCTTGAGGGTATTTACTAGAGAAAGAAGCTCACCATCGTTAATATATATATAGGCTTCAGCAATTATAAGGGTTATAAAAGTCATAATAACACCTATAATAAATGAACTTAATATATATCCTCCAACGAGTTCATATCTTTTGATCGGAGAAGATATAAAATCCTTTAATATTTTTCGAGACCTATCATTAACCATTGTTCCAAATGCACCCATAGTAGTTGTGATAGATGTTACCGCAAGTATCCCAGCCATTATCCAGTTGTTTATTAAAATCTCTGCATTATCAATTCCCTTCATATCCTTTGTTATAGCGTCACCTAGGAATAGTGCATAAAGTCCTATGATAATCAATGCCGAAAGTAATGAAAAGAATATGGCACTTTTATCTCTAAAAAATATTTTTAAGTTTCTTATAGCAATTGAAGTCATTATCCTCTAATCTCCTTTCCTGTTATATTAATAAACACATCATCCATACTCCCACTAACTACTTCAAAGCTATCAATATTATTTTCTAATTTTTTTATGATTGGAATAGATTCCAATGTGCTTTTTAATGGGATTACAAATACATCGCTAATAATTTTGTATGATATTTTTTCAGAGTCTAGTGTACTTTGAAGTAGATTAAAATCCCTAGGCTTTATCTTTAGATTATCTGAACTGTAGTTAATCTTAAGCTCCATTGGTGTACCCTTTGCTGAGATTAACCCATTATCAATAACTATTACATAGTCAGCATTTGCAGCCTCCTCCATGTAATGGGTAGTTAGAAAAATAGTCATTCCATTTTCTCTTTGAAGTTTTTCGATTGTTTCCCATACATTTTGTCTAGTTTGAGGGTCAAGTCCTGTTGTTGGCTCATCTAGGAATAGTATTTTAGGAGTATTGATTAATGCTCTTGCAATGTCAGCACGTCGTCTTTGTCCCCCAGATAATTTTCCGTAGGGTCTATCTAGAAATTCAACTACTCCAGCTGCAGTTGATGCTTTCTCTACTGCAAGGGTTAGTTCAGATTTAGACAGTCCATAGAACCTACCCCTTAAGGATATGTTTTCTCTAACAGTAAGAAGAGGGTCAAGTAGGCTATCTTGAAATACAATTCCGATTATAGATCGTATCTTATCATCGTCTTTACCTAGGGTATAGCCATCTATTGTGATATTTCCACTGTCAGGCTGTAATAAAGTCGAGATAATATCAATGGTAGTAGACTTTCCTGCACCATTTGGGCCTAGAAATGCAAAAAGCCCTCCCGCTTCCACGTAAAAGTCTAAACCCTTTACAGCTTGAACATCTTTGAAAGATTTTTTTAGTTTATTAACCTCTATTATTTTATTCAAATGATTTCACCTCTTTAAGAATTATTTTGATTTGTTTTTCATCTCCTCAATTTTTAAGTTTATTAAGCTTGCGTCACATTGATTTTTAATCATTGAGCCTAAATAGATAAGAAAAAATGAAGTTACATTTAAAAAGGTCACTATTAATACACTACTAAGTGATAAGTCAAATAAATTAAAGTAATAGCCTAGTGGAAATACTACAATGAAAATATTAAATAGATTAACGACAATTAATAAAAAAGTGCTTGTAATATGAAGTTTGTTAGTAAAAAACATTAAAACCTGAACAAGTGTAGTCATAAGGAAAATCTGATAAATATTTATAACTTTAATGCTTTCTATTAGATTAAGACTTTGAATTATTGAGATTGAAAGGGTGATAAAGGTAAAAGAAATGCAATTAATTATAAAATGATATTTTAGTTTAGCCATTGCTTTCCCTCCTTATATATTAAGTTTTCTTTTAATCGCCTTTACGTAATGACGATTTATTATTTGCTTTTCTCCATTTAAAAGACTAGCTTCCATTTTTCCATTTAAAAGTGCCTTAACGCTTTTTAGTTTAAGTGTATTTAATATACAAGATTTGCTTATTCTGATAAAGCTAGTATCACCAAGTTGATTTTCAAGTTCATAAAGTTTTAAGTCACACTCATACACTGTTTTTTCGCAATAAGTAAATGTTTTATCATCTATAGATTCAAAATAATATACATCCTCTAATTGAATAGGGAAGCTTTCTCCATCTTTTCTTCCAACAATAGAAAAAAAGTAAAGACGTATTTGAGAAATTAATTTTTCTAGCTTTGGGTCTATTAAATTACACTTTATTGTGATTTCTAGTTCTTTGTTTTCAAGGGATTGATCAATTATAAGTTTCAAAACTTTCCACGTCCTTTTAAATAGAATAAGCTATGAATTAACAATAACAGGAAAAAAGTGAATTATCAATAGCACTAAAGTTAAGATGCATAAATGCTATTGTAAGATGCAAGATATATATTTTAACCCTTCTTATGGATAATTTCAGGTATCTTCATTTAGTCTTCAAATACCCATCACACAAATTAGTTAATATGAAATTAACAAGGTTTCCTGAAAAAACATTAAAGGGGGGGAGGATATGAAAGAGAAGAAATTCAGGCATGAGTTAAAGCACTATATTAATACCTCAGATTATCTAGGGCTAAAACAAAGGTTAAAGGTAATAACTACACCTGATCCACATACAGGATTTGAGGGAAAGTACAAAATACGCAGTCTTTATTTTGATAACATAAATGACAAAGCTCTTAAGGAAAAGATATATGGAATAAATAATAGGGAGAAATTTAGGATTAGGTATTATAATGATGATTTTTCCTATATAAAGCTTGAAAAGAAAAGTAAAATAAATGGGCTTTGTAATAAGGTTTCAGAAAGACTTACAAAGGAGGAGTGTGAGAAGATAATTAATGGGGACTTAGCCTGGATGAGAGAATGCATGCATCCTCTTGTAGTAGAGCTGTATGCAAAAATGAAGTATCAACAGCTAAGACCTAAGACAGTTGTTGATTATATCAGGGAGCCATTTATATATAAAATGGGCAATGTAAGGATAACCCTTGATAGTAATATAAGAACAGGAATTTACTCAAGGGACCTTTTCAATGTAAGCCTTCCAACTATAAGCGTTGATAGGAATAAGGTAATAATTTTAGAGGTTAAATATGATGAGTATATTCCGGATATTATTAGGGATATAGTTCAGGTGAATAATAGAAAATGCACTGCATTTTCAAAGTATGCAGCATGTAGAATATATGGATAATTAGGAGGATAAAAATGACTTTTAATGATGTTTTCAAATCGAGCTTTGTTGAAAAAGTATCTTCTTTTTCAATGTTAGATATGGGTATAGCCCTTGGGTTAGCCTTTATTCTAGGGCTTTTTATATTGTTTGTTTACAAGAAAACCTATAATGGTGTTATGTATTCAGGAAGTTTTGGTGTGTCCTTAATGGCGATGACACTTATTACATCCTTAATCATCTTGGCGATAAGTTCCAATGTAGTGTTGTCCCTTGGTATGGTAGGGGCTCTTTCAATTGTACGTTTTAGAGCAGCTATTAAAGAACCGCTAGACATTGCATTTTTATTTTGGTCAATATCAGCGGGTATAGTAGTTGGGGCAGGACTTATTCCACTTGCTATATTCGGGTCAATATTCATTGGAATAATAATGATTATTTTCGTTAATAGGAAAAGTAGTGATAATCCTTATATATTAGTAGTTAGCTGCATTGATGATAATGTAGAGGATCTTGTAAATAAATCAATAGAAACAAATGTCAAAAAGCATATAGTTAAGTCAAAAACAGTTTCACCTGATGGGATAGAGCTTACTGTAGAGGTAAGACTTAAGGATGCGACTACTCAGTTTGTTAATATGATAGCAGGTATTAAAGGTGTAAATAATGCTGTTTTAGTAAGTTATAACGGTGATTATATGTCCTAAGGGGTGACAAAATGATATCAAGTAAACACTTTAAAATAATTGTAGCCTTGGCACTAATTATAGGAGTGACATTTACTACATTTATTATGTTTATACCAAGGTCTAGTGAAGATTCAAAGGTTACGTCTTTTGAATATGAAACTAAGGTTTTTAATAAGGACAATATTACCTCAATTAATATAGAGATGGATACTAAGGAATGGGACAAAATGCTTAAAAACGCTACTAAGGAGGAATATACATCATGTGATGTTACGATTAATGGGACAACATTTAAGAATGTAGGAATTCGTCCAAAGGGAAACTCAAGTCTTTCCCAGGTAGCAGGTAGCAGGTCAAATAGATATAGCTTTAAGATAGAATTTGATCATTATGTAGAGGGACAAACATGTTTTGGGCTTGATAAGCTTGTTATCAACAATATTCAATCAGATGCTACATATATGAAGGAATACCTATCCTATGACATTATGAATTATATAGGTATTACGACTCCTTTATATTCCTTTACCAATGTTAGTGTAAACGGGAAAGCATGGGGGCTTTATCTAGCGGTTGAATCCCTAGAGGAATCATTTGCAAAGAGAAGCTATGGAACTTACCATGGAATGCTTTATAAACCAGAAACTATGAACGTGGGAAAAATGCAAGGCAATATGCCAATGAATAAAGCAGTAAATGGACAAACCCAAGGGGCACCACCTATGGACATGAATACTCCTATAGCTAATGGAGGTAGTGTTCCTCAGGTAAAGGAAACTAATGAAAAAGTTTCTGAAGTTAAGAAAAATGAAAGTAACAATACACAAAAAGTTGCAGATAGTGCGAATAGACAAGCTCCAGATGTCGGTGGAATGTCTAAGGGAGGACCTGGAATGGGAAGTGGAGGAGGAAGTGATCTTAAATATATAGATGAAAGCATAAGTAGTTATTCTAATATATTTGATTACTCTGTATTCGATTCTACTAAGTCAGATAAGAAGAGAGTAATAAAGGCTATAAAGAGTTTAAATAGTGGAGAAAATCTTGAAAGTTATCTTGATGTAGATGGAGTCTTAAGATATATTGCTGCAAATACAATACTTGTAAATCTAGATAGCTATTTTAGTAGCATGAAGCATAATTACTATTTATATGAGAAGGATGGAAAGATATCAATTCTTCCATGGGACTATAACCTGTCATTTGCTGGATTTCAAGGAGGAGATTCTACATCTGCGGTTAACTTCCCTATAGATACACCTGTATCAGGAGTCGAGCTATCAGAGCGTCCACTTGTATCAAAGTTACTTAGCAATTCAAGTTATAAAGAGAAATACCATGATTATCTTCAAAAAATAGTTAGTGAATACTTTACAAATGGAGTGTTTGAAAATAAGGTAAATAAACTAAATAATCTTATAAAAAATTATGTAAAAAGTGATCCTACAGCTTTTTATAAATACGAGGATTATCAAAAAGCAATACCAGCCCTTATAGAATTCGGAAAGCTTCGCTCTAAAAGTGTTCAAGGTCAATTAGATGGAAACCTTCCATCAAGTACAGAGAGTCAGAGGAAGAATAAAGATAATCTAATTAAGTCATCCTTAGATATGAATCTACTTGGATCTCAAGGCATGGGTAAGGGACCTAATATGGGAGGTAAACAAGTAGAAAACAGCAAGGATGCAAATGAAAAATCAAATAACCAGGCTTTAGATAAAGAAGTAAAAGGTAAAAATGCTAATATTCAAGGAAACGAAATGAAAAATATGCCCCCCTTTAATAATCAAAACACAGGGCTAATAGATAAAAGCCAAGTTATAATCACAGTGGTAAGTGGTGTAGCACTAATTTTGGCTTTGGTTTATGTAGTAAGATTTAAGAGAAAAAGATAAAGTTAATTAATATAAATAAAACCAGCAGATTAAATTTGCTAGTTTTATCTTTTATTTAATATGAATTTTTTATTTAGGAAGACTTGTAATTACTTCTTCAACAATAAATAAACCATTTAAAACTTTTAATTTTACATATGCTTTTGATTCTGCCTCAGGGTCCCAAGTTAATGAATTATAATTACCTAAATCAATATAAGCTTTTTTAGTTGTTTCATCAATATAATCTATCTTAGCTTTTAGATACACCCCTGATTTAGGTTTTTCATCACTTACATATTTAGTTTTATATATTTCTCCAGACCTTTCTAATTGTACATATATGATATTGTTTTTAGAGGGTCCAGAAGCTAGGTATTTTTTATAATCCTTTAATTTGCTTAAAGGTACAACATTTATACCTTTAATGTTTTCTGTGCTATTTTCTTTAAATTCAATGTAAGGCTTCTCAACAATAATTTCTTTTCCTATAGCTTTTGTTGTGAAAGGTTGTATACTGATTGCTATTAGTATTAACACAGGAATTATTAAAACTAATAGTGCTTTTATTTTATTCAACAGCTTTACCCCCCTTCTTTCTATTTTTCTCAAACCAATATCCAAAGCCTCCAAGAATTAATCCACCTATAATAAAGAACATTGATTTTGGCATAAAGTTATATGAATAGTCTGCGTAGTATCTTAATACAAGAGCACAAATAAATATAATAGATGAGATTCTTTCTTGTTTTAGTAAAATAATTAGGAATATAAAGAAGCCTACACTAAAGGTAATAGATATTATATTTGAAGTGTTTGAATTAAATATACCTTGCCATGATTCTCCTAAGGTAATATATATTCCAGATATCCCATAAAGAAGGGTTCCTACTAGTTGTAGTTCTTTATACTTTTTAAGATTTTCTACAAAAGTACTAATAATACCTAAAATGAAGAATAGTAATGCTATATATATTATGTTAATTAATAGTAAGTTACTAAATGTAATGATAACTATAAGTGGAATAATTATATTAAGTGTTTTAATAATAGGATTGTTATTTTTAACTTTAACAATCAATAAAATTATTCCTAGTATTATTAAGCTTATAAGTAAGAGCTTTAATATACTTTGATTGTAATTAGCTAGATAGAAAATAAGTAATATTTGAGAGAAGATTTTTATTATATTATCTTTAAAGTATAATCCTATAGGAATTATTCCTAGGGACCAAATAAAACAGGTATCACTAAAGATAGTAATATAATTAAACATTTGCTCAATAAGTACTATTCCTGCTCCATATATAAGACAGCCAAGGTATATAAGGCTTATACCAGTTTTAGGTGAAGTCTTATTAATTTTATATCCAACTAAATTACAACCTAATACAGCTATAGCTATATAAAGAAACTTACTTAAGTGGCTCATTTCCTTCCAATTACCTGCAACAAAGATTAAAATCCCTACCCCTATTAAGAGAGCAGATATTATTAGAATTACTCTTATAAAGCTAAAGGATTTACTAACTTGATACATATCTAAAATTTCATATTTCTTATTTGAGTCTATCTTACCTTGAGACTCGAGATAGTTTAATTCTTCATTAAGAATTTGATAATTATGTTTTCTAATAACTCTCTTTTCCACAATTTTATTCCCCCTAACATCTGCACTATATTAAAAGTATATATTAAAATTAACAATTACTGTAGTTAGGAAAGAGATTATGGACAATATATGCACGAAACTACACATATACTGCATATATTGACAACATATTCTATTAAGCATATAATTTCAATTAATAATCATTATCATATTATAATATGATAAACTAACTACTTTATTAAGAATTAGGGAGTTGATAATATGGAGTGGATAAACAATCAAAGCCCCATATTGCTAGCCTTTTTAGCAACCTTAATAACCTGGGGCTTAACAGCACTTGGAGCTTCAATGGTATTTTTCTTTAAAACCATTAATAAAAGGATGCTTAATGTTATGCTTGGTTTTGCCTCTGGAGTTATGATTGCAGCTAGTTTTTGGTCTTTACTTGCACCTGCAATTGAGATGGCAGAGGGTAAAAGTATACCATCTTTTCTTGTAGCGGCTATTGGATTTCTAGGTGGTGCAGCATTTTTATGGATAGCTGATAAGATAATTCCACATATTCATTTTGCAGCTAGAAAAGGTGAAAGTGAGGGGATTAACACTAGGCTAAGAAGAAGTATACTTCTGGTGTTTTCCATAACACTTCATAATATCCCAGAGGGTCTTGCGGTAGGTGTTGCCTTTGGGGCAGCAGCTAATGGGATGGATGGTGTAACTGTTGTTTCTGCCATGGCAGTAGCAATAGGAATAGGACTTCAAAACTTTCCAGAGGGGGCAGCGGTATCAATTCCTCTTAGAGGTGAGGGGCTATCTAGAAAAAAGAGTTTTTTATATGGACAGGCATCAGGGATTGTTGAGCCTATAGCAGGGGTTATAGGAGCAGCACTTGTTACCTCTATTCAGGCAATACTTCCATATGCACTTGCCTTCGCAGCTGGTGCAATGATTTATGTGGTTGTTGAGGAGCTTATACCCGAGGCGCAATCAGGAGACCATAATAGTACTGATATAGCGACACTAGGATGTATTATTGGTTTTACTATTATGATGATGTTAGATGTTGGACTTGGTTAAATGTGATTAAGGGACTGCCTAATGTAAGTAGATTACACTAGGCAGTCCCTTCCTGATGTGTCTTGTATTTTACTTATTCATATAAAGGACATATTAAATATACATAGAATATGTTATAAAAAGGAAAAGTGATAAATGAGGGGGAAAAATGGGACTTGATGATTTAAGTAAGGAAAATAAGAAATATAGTAGGTTTAATATAAAGGCATTAGTTATTCTAGTCTCCTCGTTAGTATTAATTTTATTTACAAGAGAGATACTTGACCCTATTATTAGTTCAGTCTTTTATAATCCAGATAAATTCGATACGAATAAATATCAAAAGCAGTTATTTCTTGATACTAGTGTATTTACGGAACTACATTATCCAGGATTTATAACAAATGGTGTTAATGTAGAGGATTTAAATTACGGAAAGTACAGAATGAGCATATATCAATGGGAAACATTTAAAGGTAGAGATGAAATAGTTACTGGTGAAATAGTTAGGGGCGAAATTAAGAATCTATCACAAAATTTTTTTAAGTCTGCTCCCGGGAATGCATTTGGAGACGCTATACTAGCTGAGTATAAACAGGATAGAAAGGCATATGAAGATATAATAAAGGAACTGGAGATTCTTCCTAGTACATCAATGGTATCCGCATATATAGCATTTAAGGAGGATAAGCCTTTAAGTGAAATTGAAAGCTTAATAAAGGAATTTAAAAGTATATATTTCTCGTGGATTCCAGTAAGGTATGGGAAAAAGGATATTGGTGTAAGTCATCAGTTAGGATTTGAGCCTACAGGTACAGGAATAATAGTAGAGGAAAGTACTGAGGATAAGAAGAAATATCCATACTTAGAACTAGCTAATGTAAAGGATAGAAATATTACAGGTGAGATAATGGGAATTCACTTTAAGACTCTGCTTAAGTACATGACTGATCAGAAGGATTATTTGGAAACATTTAATTTTGGATTTGGTGGAGAAGAGTTCTATGTTAATGCTCTAAGGTATGTAGAGAAAAATGGAGTAAAGACATACGGAGTAGTTGCACATGGAAGTCCTAAGGATATTTTAAAACTAATAAATAAAAATAAAACTTCTAATATAGAATTAGATAATGTTAAAGTATCTAGGTATTCAAAATAAAAATTTTAAAGTATAATAAAGTAGTAATCTCTAGAGGGTTTTTCTAGGGATTATTACTTTTTTTATATTTACTACATATAATATTTAGTAAATATATAGAATAAAAGAAATAATTTAGTTAAAAATATTATTATATTAGATTTTTAACTAAATGCGTAGTATAATGTTAACTTTTCTACTTATATCGACATTGACAATAATAAATTATTGTGATATTTTCAAAATAGATAATTCAAGTAAAGTAATAGGTAATACTTATTAAGTCAGAAAGGTGGGAGCATTGTTGCACGAGCATCGTCTTAAAAGAACGGCTTTGGCAGATGAAGCTAAGATATGCATACAAAGATATATTAATACCTTAAATCTAAATGAAAGTAATAAGCTTCCAAGGGAAGAAGTGCTTGCAGAGATAATAGGTGTTAGTAGAGTTACAATTAGAAGTGCCCTTAACGAATTAGCATCCGAGGGAATTGTAATAAGAAAACAGGGTAAAGGTACCTTCGTAAATACAGAGGGTTTAGAGATAAAGGTTAAGTTTAACCCAGTGTTGCAGCTAAGAGATATGATTTCCGATAGTGGATATTCTCCAAGCGTAAAGCTACTAGGTATAGAAACTATATACTGTGATTCAAAACTAGCAGACATTTTAAATATAACGGTTGGAGATCCAGTAACTGTAGCTAAGAAAATGTTTTTAGCTGATGATAGACCATGTGCTCTTTGTATAGATTACTTTGATAGAAGAGTAATTAGTGAAAAGGACTACCAAGACTCGCCAAATTACAAAAACTCAATTTTTGAGTATATATATGACAAGTCAGGGAAACAAGTTACTTGGGACAAGGTAGAAATAACTACAGAAACTAATCTACAAAATCCTGAACTTGAAAAGTATATTGACTTTAAAAAGGGAGAAGTAAAGGCATTCCTTCTTCTAAAGGGAGTTAATTTTGATGGTAATGATCAGCCTCTAGTTTATGCTAATGAATATATAGATACTGATATTATCAAATTTAATATGATAAGACAAAGAAAGATAAACTACTAGAGCTAGACGGAATACTAGCCTTTTTTTGTTTTGTAGGTCGCCTAGATAATTTTGTAAAAAAATATAAAAAATTGGATAGGATATTTATGTGGGTAAATATTTAAAAGGAAAGTCTTCTTCTAAGGTATTCTTAGGGAAGACTTTCCTTTTGTGTTTGATATTTTAGTTGAATGCTATAGAAGAATGTAGAAACTCCTGTATTTATGTAAAGAATAGTAGATATTTCTTGTAGGAATTTACATAAATGTTAAATGTAGTTTGACGATAATGTATTATTGAGGAGTTGATTTTATGTCTAATTTAGCATTAAATAAAGAGTCGATGTTTGATGAAAAAGTTACTATTGGCAAAAGGATAGTGTTAGCACTTCAACATGTTTTAGCAATATGTCCAGGTACTATTGCAGTACCACTTTTAATAGGAAGTGCCCTTAACTTAGATGACAAGACAATTGCATTTCTTGTTTCAGCAAACCTTTTTACAAGTGGTATAACAGTACTTATACAAGTAATAGGATTCAAAGGGTTAATTGGATCAAGGCTACCTATGATGCTTGGTTCATCATTTTCTCCTTTAGGTCCAATGATTTTGATTGGGAAAGAGTATGGACTCGATGCTGTGTTTGGTTCGATTATTGGATCAGCTATATTGGTATTTATAATATCCTTCTTTATGAATAAGGTTTTAAAGCTTTTTCCAAAGGTTGTTGTTGGAACATTCGTTACTTTAATTGGAATTAGCTTAGCTCCTAATGCTATAAAGGATTTAGCAGGGGGAGAGTTTTCAAGTAGTTTTGGAGATATAAAAAACCTTTTAATTGGGCTTGGAGTGTTAGCTACCATTATATTAATCGAAAGATTTGGAAGGGGTATGTTTAAAGCCCTGTCTTTAGTGATTGGTATAGTAGGAGGAACTATTTTTTCATCTCTCTTAGGTATGGTGGATTTTAAGCCAGTAATGCAAGCAGAGGTTTTTCAAATTATAACACCATTTAAATTTGGAGCACCTGAATTTAAGTTAGGATCGATTATTATTATGACGATCTTTTGTGTTATTAATATGATACAGTGTATAGGTGTATTTGCAGTTTTAGATGAGGTTACAGGACATAATACAGATAATAATTCAAAAATAAAAGGATTAAAGGCCCAGGCAGTAGGACAGTTAATATCCGGTATATTTAATTCTGTACCATCTGCCATGTATAATGAAACTGTAGGACTTATGAACCTTACAAAGGTTAAAAGTAGGTCTGTGATTATAACAGCAGGAGTAATACTAATGATACTTGGTACATTCCCAAAGGTGGCTGCGATAATAACTATGATTCCAAAGTCAGTTTTAGGTGGGGCTACACTTGCCTTATTTGGTGTGATTACATCAGCTGGATTATCTATACTATCAAGTTTAAAGTTCTATGAAGATAATAACTTTACTATAATAGGTACAAGTTTTGCTGTTGGTGTAGGAGTAACCTTTGCACCGAAAATATTTCATCAGATTCCTGAAACTCTAAATATGTTATGTACAAATGGACTATTTATGGTTAGTATAACATCCATAATACTTAATTTAGTCCTAAACTATAAGCCAAAAAGTAAGATAAAAACACATGAAAAAGTAGCATGATACAAATAGTCCCCACTAGGTAAATACCTAATGGGGACTACTTTAATAGTGTTTATCTACTGTTATTATACAATTGTACTGAGGATTTATGTCATGAATAGCACTTGAAATATCATCTTTAAGTTGGTCTTCTGATGAAACCTTATCAAGATTAATAGTGTCTACAACAATATCAAAGATTAGATTCTTCTTATCGCCCTTACCAACAACTCTAAAGTCATGCATGGATTTTATAAATGGATTATACTTAATAATCTTATTAACTTCGTTTTTAACCTCTGCTACTTCCTCTGTATCAACGGAAATCGGATCCATATGTATAACCAAGTGAAGATCAAGGTTCTTGCTTATCTCTCTTTCCGCTCTATCTATAACTTCATGGATAGTCATAATATCAATGTTTGCTGGTATCTCTGCATGTATAGATGCCATAGTTCTACCAGGACCATAGTTATGAATTATTAAATCATGTACTCCTGTTATGTGGTTGTATGAAAGAAGACTATTTTCTACTTCCTTTATAAGCTCCTTATCAGGTGCATCTCCAATAAGTGGGCTTAGTGTTTCTTTTGTTAGAGAGTATCCTGCATATAGAATAAATAATGCAACAAGCACTCCTATATATCCATCAATAGGGAATGCAGTAAATCTTGATGCAAATAGTGAAATAACTACAACCGAAGTTATAAAAACATCTCCAATAGCATCTGTAGCTGTAGCTTTTAATGATGACGAATCAATTTTATTCCCAAGACTTCGGTTAAATATACCTAGCCATAGTTTAAATATTATTGAAACAGCTAAAAGTATAAATGGTATCCACTCAAATGCTACTGGTTCAGGATTCATAATACGATTAATAGATGTTTTTATAAACTGGAATCCTACAAGCATTACCATAAATGAAATAATCAATGCTGATATATATTCAATTCTTCCATGACCATATGGATGGT
The DNA here is from genome assembly GCF_001047375.1 of Clostridium cylindrosporum DSM 605. Taxonomy (NCBI): domain Bacteria; kingdom Bacillati; phylum Bacillota; class Clostridia; order Eubacteriales; family Clostridiaceae; genus Clostridium; species Clostridium cylindrosporum. The sequence continues at coordinate 4,050 of NZ_LFVU01000011.1, read as the reverse complement.
CTCTATCCGCGGGTTTGCTTGCCATTTTAAAGCCAATAATTGTTATTATAGATGATGCTGCATCTGATAAGTTATTAAATGCATCTGCAGTAACTGCTACAGAGGATACTACAATACCAACTATTAATTTGAGAACAAATAAAGTAACGTTTACGATGATTCCAACTATTCCAGACAGAAACCCTACGTTGTTTCGTATCTTTTTGTTTTTATAATTTGTATTTCCCTTAGTAGCTATTTTTAATAATAAATTAGTTAACATAAAATAAAGCTCCTATAAAAATATTTTTTTAAAGCCTAATAATAGACTAGCATTCTTTAAATATGCTTAAAATAATAAAAGGTTTAATATACATAACTATATTATCCCTCATACAGTTTTATATTATCATGGAGATAATGATATGTCTAATATTTCAAGAAACATATTAATAAACTAGAAATGGTATTATTCGTTACATTAAAGAAGAATCATAAAAATTCATAGAAAAAACCTATAATTAAGTACCACTATATAGAAAAAATATAATTGAAAGTAATTGGAAAATGAATTAGTATTTGACTATACCATAATCCTAAATTAATAAGATTTTAAACATGATGATTAGGAAAAGTAGGTTAAGTGAAGCATAACAGAGAGGAACTACTATGCTGAAAGAGTTCTATGATAAATCTTAGTTGAAGTGCCCCTAGGAGTGTTAAGCCGAAGTTAGTAGGCGGTTACGTTTGTCCGCGTTATAGGAATAGGATCTGTTAGGATCTGATAGAGATTATTTAGGATTTTCCTAATATAAATCAGAGTGGAACCGCGGAAGTATTGACTTCTGCCTCTGTATGTACAGAGGCAGAAGTTTTTTATTTTTTAGCCTATATTTTTTTACCCTTTGAGGAAGAAAATCGATAGGTTTTATATGGTATGAATGTTTTAGGGTTAAGTATGGGTATAGAAAAAAGGGGGTACTTTTATGAAATTTAAGTCTTTCATGATACTTATAATGGTTGCGGTTTTAACACTGGTTATTTTAGCTTCATGTGAAAGTAAGGAAACATTTAAAGAAGGAAAAGCTCCTAGAGTCATAAGAATTGGAGGAATAAAAGGTTCAGGTGAAGTTGCAATAGCTAAGAATAAACAGCTTTTCGAAAAGGAATTTCAAAAAGAAGGAGTTCAGATACAATACACATATTTTGATCATGGACCTGCTATGATTGAATCATTTATAAGTGGAAAAATTGACATAGGAACACTAGGGGATCAGCCTATAATCACTGCAATAGGTAAAGGTCTTAATGCAAAGATAATAGCTAATCAAGATTCAGGATATGACTTTCAAGGACTTCTTGTACCTAAGGATTCACCTATAAAGTCAATTTACGACCTAAAGGGTAAGAAAATAGCTACTACAATTGGAACTGTAAATCATCATCTACTTAGTTTATACCTAGAAAAGGCGGGAATTAAGCAAAGTGAAATTCAGTTAATTAATGTTAAGTTTGCAGACTGCTTAAATGCAATAGAAACTAATAATGTTGATGCAACAGTTGTTTCTGAACCTCAATTATCCCTTGCACAAAGCAAAGGAGTAGGAAAGGTTATAGAAACAGGCAGGGGATATAAGAAAGTGGTAGGTGTTATTGCAGCAAGTGATGACTTCACTAAGGAATATCCAGACATAACAGCAAGAATACTGAAAGTATATGATAAAGCTAGAAACCTTTATCTTAATGGAGATGAAGAGGCAATTAAAATAGCTGCAGCAGAGTCTTTATTACCTAAAGACATAATATTAAAGCTTTCAAAGAATAGTAAGAAAGGACTTGCTATAACAGATGACAATATTAAAGAATTTAAATCAACTTATAACTTCCTAAGAAAATCAAAGGTACTTCAAAAGGATGTAGATATAGAAAAGTTTTATGATAGAAGCTTTTTAATTAAAGCTGGCCTAAAATAGTAACTTTATTTTAGAACTATAATTATAAATCTATAAGGGAGAAATGGCATGGGGGAAATAATAACAGGGACTAAGAAACCTGATAAAAAACAAATAAATAAGGTCAAAGCACCTAAGTCTAAAAAGGATATAAATAAAGGAATTATAAACCTTGGAATTGTAACTCCTTTAGTAATAATACTTCTATGGGAGGCTTTTTCAAGGCTAGGATATATTAAACCTTTGATTTTACCTTCACCTAAGGATATATTTATAACTTTTATATCACTGGTTAAGTCAGGAGAACTTTTAACTCATATGTCTATAAGTCTTTTCAGAGTTGTACAAGGTTTTTTTATAGGTGCTCTACTTGGAGTTATCGTTGGAACATTAATGGCATTATTCAAAAAGGTTAATGAAGCACTAAGTAGTACTTTAAGTTTTTTAAGGCCTATTCCAATTATTGCGTGGATGCCTGTTCTTATTCTATGGATGGGAATTGAAGAGGGTTCAAAGGTTAGTGTTATAGCTATAGGAACATTTTGGCCAGTTCTTATAAATGTTATCCATGGTATAAAGTCAGTTGATATTAAATACCTTGAGGTTGCAAAGGTTCTAGAAAAAAGTAAGAAGGAAACACTTTTTAAGGTTGTTTTCCCTGCAGCACTTCCTGCTATATTTACAGGTATTAAGATAGGGGTAAGTACAGCCTGGATGTGTGTAGTTGCAGCTGAGTTAATATCATCTGCTTCAGGGATAGGATATAAGATAATGTATAGTAGGGAAATACTTCAACCAGCGGATATGTTTGTAGGAGTTTTTTCAATAGGTGTAGTTGGTATATTAGTTGATAAGGGAATTAAGTTAGTAGAAGCAAAGACATTAAAGTGGAATGTAAATATTAAAAACTAGGGAGGTGAGGTTATGACTAATACTATTAGGATAGAGTCATTAAGCAAAGGATTTGAGGTAGAAGGTAAGAATATAGATGTATTAGAGGATGTTAATCTTACTGTGAAGCCAGGAGAGTTTATTTCTATAGTAGGGGCAAGTGGTTGTGGCAAAAGTACACTTTTAAGATTAATACTAGGACTTGAAGATGACTATGATGGGAAAATTCTACTTGGAGATAAGCTTATAGGGAGGCCTAGTGTAGACAGAGGAGTTGTATTTCAAGAATCAAGATTATTTCCGTGGCTTACTGTAGAGGAGAATATATCCTTTGGATTTAGAGATAGGGTTAATGAAGTTCAAAGAGAAAAGCTTATTAAGCACAATATTGAACTTGTTGGACTTAAAGGGTTTGAAAAGGCATACCCTCATCAACTATCAGGGGGAATGCAGCAAAGAGCAAGTATAGCGAGGAGTCTTGTTAATAACCCTAAGATACTTCTTCTTGATGAACCATTTGGGGCATTAGATGCAATGACTAGAATTAACATGCAAAAAGAAATACTTAGAATATGGGAAGAGGAGAAGACTACAATGATTATGGTTACCCATGATATAGATGAAGCTGTATTTCTAGGGGATAGGGTGGTTGTAATGTCTAGTAGGCCAGGATCTATAAAGAAAATAGTAAAGGTAGAGCTTCCAAGGCCAAGGGATCGTAGTAGTCTTGATTATGCAAGGGTAAGAAAACAGATATATAATGAGTTTTTTAAAGAGGTCGAGGTTAATATAGAATATCAAATATAAACGGACCTCTTAATTCTTAGAAGTTGTATAAAGGAATTTAGAGCTGCTTATAGAAGTGAGTATATCAAAAGAGGTTAGTTATTGGATAAACAACTAATAAAGTTGTAGTATAGGAGAGAGGGCGTTATCTGATTACTACAGCTTTATTTTATAATACATCCACTATATAATGTATAAAAAGGCAGTAATTATAATATATATAATAACAACACAACCAGGAGTGTCATATGTCGTAAAAACTAGAAAGTAATCGTATAAGAAAGAATAGTTAATATAATTAATTTATACTATTGTTTTTAAGTAAATAGATTTTTTCTAATAGTAGTAAGATATATCTTGTCGAGAGGGAAACCAAACGACGAGACATGCGCCTTTAGCTCAGTTGGATAGAGCAACGGCCTTCTAAGCCGTGTGCCAGGAG